>WJJB01000220.1 GCA_014729935.1 Candidatus Bathyarchaeota archaeon
GTCCCAGCACGAGCCTGGCAACTCCTGCACGGGGATCGATCGAATCATCCCAAGCGTATGGATTGAAGGAAAAAGCAACCCCGGCAAGATCCGGGAAGAAATAATTGCCCTTCAGGGAACCAGAAACCCGCTGCACCAGCAGTGCCATTTGCTCATCCTTTTCCAGCAAATCTCGCTTTTTGCGGTACATCAAGGCGTCCCTGCTGATCGAGCTGGCGTATACCCGTTTCACGGCATTGATGAAATCCCCCAATCGCTGCTCCAGCGTGCCTTGATTCGCGCAGAAGACGCTCTCGTATTTCCCCGAAAACGCATTCCCGTATGCATCTTCAAGCAAGCTGCTGGAGCGCACGATGATGGGAGATTGACCAAAGTACTTGAGCATGAGGGAAAATTGTTCCAAGATTTCCTCGCGGAAATGACCTTCATGTATGCGAAGGGTCAGCTCGTCCAATCCCTCCAAGAAAGAACTTGGCTTGGTCGTTTCACGGCGCTTCCACCACATGTCGTTCTCCACCAAGAACGTGTAAAATACATCGGATCCTATGAAGAAAGAATCGTGGACCTCGAGTATCGGAAGTAGCGCTTTTTCCTCCTTTTCCAAGATCGCCCGAGCCATAATCATGCCCACAGATTTCCCGCCAATCAATCCGGAACCAATGATGCGCCGTCCGATGGCTAGCAGGTCACCAATATCCAAGTATTCCATTGCGAGCTCGATTAGCTGCTTCTCCCGGGCGATCATCATGAGCACCAGCCTACGCTTCAATCCATCCATATCGTGTCGCTCGATCGATCCCGCGTTGAATTCCGCGAGCTTCCGCCTGGCACGACGCAAAGTGCGCGCCCAGACATCTAACCTTCTCGCGGTGAGATCCACCCACGGCTGCTCCAGGGTAGTGAATATTTCTGAGATCAAGCCACTTGCGATTACTGGCTTGAAGTCATCGCCATGTTTCTCGTGGAGCATGTACATGGTTGGCGAGCATCTATCATACACCTTCAATGGATGGATGAATGTCTTTCCATCGTGGTTAAAGACGTCAATGATGACCTGGGCGGTTCCTTGGATCCGGTCAATAACGGTGGCACCATGGCGGTTCCGCAAGATGGCGAAATACGTCGCCGTGTCGAAATCATACAAGTACGGGCACGCTAGCATGAAGAAATTCCCCAGCATCAAGTCGCTATACCAATCATCTGCCAAGTCTGAAAGATTATCGAACACGTAGCAAGCACCCTTGCCGAATTCCTCGATGATGCTAAACACCTTGGCGAGGAAGGTTTCGAAACCAGCCTCTGGATGCAATTGGAACACATTCGCGTCGATGCCCTCAGGGAGGAGTTGCTCGTGATGGCCGAATCGGAAATACACTAATGGAATTTCATCTGCATGACTTTTCTTGCAAAAGGCGTGAACGAAAGGAATATAGTCCTCGATGGCATTTACTTGCCATACGATATTATCACCGGCGCGAACGCCATCCAGCACGTGGTCCAATGAAGGCATGCCGGTGCTGGAAAAAGTTTCCTTTTCTGTTATCCCATTTCCAGTGCCCATGGTGGATTAGATTACCAAGTGAAATTCAATAAGGTTTCCATTCGATTATTAATCAATCTTCCTTAGATCATAGTAAGATTTGTCAAATACTTACATCGTGAAGCAAACATGGAGAAATACATTCAAGATGTAATCCAGCACATGCGCCTTAAAAATCCCAGCCAACCCGAGTTTCACCAAGCTGCGGAAGAGGTGCTCACGTCTTTACTACCCGCGCTGGAAAAGCATCCCGAGTTGAAGGAAAAAAAAATCTTGGAACGCGTCGTGGAACCAGAGCGGCAGGTCATATTCAAAGTTGCGTGGATGAACGATCAAGACGAGATCCAAGTCAATCGTGGGTTCCGCGTGCAGTGGAATAGTGCCATCGGCCCCTACAAGGGGGGTTTGCGATTTCATCCTTCCGTGACCCTTTCCATCATGAAATTCCTTGCCTTCGAGCAAACCTTCAAGAACTCCCTCACTAGCCTTGCCATGGGCGGGGCAAAGGGTGGGAGCGATTTCGACCCCAAGGGCAAGTCCGATGGAGAGATCATGCGCTTTTGCCAGGAATTCATGACTGAACTGTACAGGCACATCGGTGAGCAAACAGATATCCCTGCGGGTGATATTGGCGTCGGCGCCAGGGAAATCGGCTACTTATTCGGGCAATACCGCAAGATCCAGAATAAGTTCGTTGGAGTGCTCACGGGTAAGGGCGTGGAATGGGGTGGTTCCTTCATCAGGCCGGAAGCCACCGGGTATGGTGCGACTTATTTCTTAGACGAGATGCTCTCGGTACGTGGCGAGGGGATCAAGGGCAAACGCGTGGCAATTTCGGGCTCAGGAAACGTCGCACAGTATGCCGTCGAGAAGGTGAACCAACTCGGTGGAATTGTCGTGACTCTCTCGGATTCAAATGGTGCCATCCACGACCCAGATGGTGTGAAGGACGAGAAATTCGAGTACCTGCTGGATCTTAAGCAGGTTCGACGGGGGCGCATCAAGGAATATGCCGAGGAGTTCAACGTGGACTATTTCAAGAACTCACGGCCGTGGGACGTGGATTGCGATATCGCCTTTCCATGTGCCACGCAAAATGAGATAGACAAGCACGATGCCAAGCAGCTCATCGACAGCGGTATCATTGCCGTGGTTGAAGGCGCCAATATGCCTACAACACTCGAAGCCACTGAGATGTTTTTAGAGCAAGGAATCTCCTTCGGTCCGGGAAAGGCTGCCAATGCCGGAGGCGTGGCGTGTTCCGGCCTCGAGATGGCGCAGAATTCCATGCGGCTCACGTGGAGCCCCTCAGAAGTTGATGCCCGGTTGCGGGAAATCATGAAGAATATCCATCTCCTAGCAAAGGAAACCGCCCAAAAATACGATGCAACATTAAGTGACGGTCGGATTCCCAACTATGTTGTCGGCGCTAATATTTCGGGATTCACCAAGGTTGCAAGGGCGATGATCGCCCAGGGATTGTTCTAATTCAATCTCCTTCCCTTTTTACTTGCATCATTGAAATTCCCCCCTGTGCTTCCGATAGGATTCCCGCATGGCGATGATATTTTTCATTGGCGTGGCATCGGTAATATCGGTGCAGCAAGCAAAAACAAAACCCCCGCCGGGTGCCCCGCTCGCTAAAATGTCCTTGGTGACCCATGCAACTTCAGCGGGAGAGGCAAGGGGCATGACCGTGCTCATGTCCATGTTCCCAAGAAGGATGAACTTGTCTCCATAGCTTTCTTTCAGGTACCTGATGACCTTGCCCGGCTTCTGCAGGTCCGGATTGCGACTGGCAGTGCCTGGCAGCACGGGATCATCTTCGAAACCCGGCGGGAACATCCATGCCGCGGGTTCGAGGGATTCCTGCCCGTCAAACTTGCAATAGTTAATCCAAGTATCCCAGTACGGTTCCGTGTAGCCATCAGAATGGAAAAAAATCTTGCTTCCCGCCTTATGGACGATATCTGCCATCTTTTTGTACAGGGGTGCGAAAAACTTCCGGTAATGTGCTGGCGAGCAGAATACCCCGTGCTTGAATGCGATGTCATCGGCAATCACGAAAAACGGAATGCCTGCCTTCGCACCTGCACGAGCAGATGCAAGCGCGATGCTTTCGTGCATCTTCACCGCGTGTGCCATGACTTGGGTATCCTTGCGCAGGAACCGTGCAAATGCCTTCAAGCCAAAAGACTCGCGCACGCTTTCCGCGAACCCGTGCAAGCCAAAGATGGGCATGAAATCATGCTCCTCTATGGTTCTCTCGAAGTCCCTAGCAACTTTATCATAGACGGCTTCCTCGAGCAGTTCCCCCTTCCTGTTTCCAAGGCGCTCGGACCAGAGATCCATGGTGGCACCTGCATCCCATTCAGGTTGATCGATCATGCCACCGGGACCCGCGTAGAGATTCCCATCCACCCAGAAGTTAATATCCCTGCCATCACCCATAACTTCCGAGATCCTGCCGTCATGTGCCTCTATACGATATCTATCCACTCCTGCAGGAATCGCATCCACATGCACCCAATCATCTCCATCATGAACCAGGTATTTCGTGGGAGTAACATCGGGATGGAGTACCTTGTAGGGAACCGACACACCCCAAGATGCCTCGAATCCACACCATTTTTGGAGCGTGAAATCCTTAAATGGAGTGAAGCAAAAATCTTCCTCGGTGAATTGATCGCCGTATTGATCATCAATCTCCATTTGCTTCTGCTTCATGATTACTTGAACGAAACTAGACACGTATTCTGGTTCCTCGTGATTAAAACTCGCATTCCATCGATCCAATACTGTCATTTTTTAATCATCACATCCCTCACTTTTTTCACCCATTTCGCCCATGTCGCTCATCCCACCGGGTCCAGATGATGGAATCGAGAAAAAGAAGGTGCTTCCCTTGAATCTCCCTCCTGATTCCATCCACATCTTGCCGCCATGGGCGAGGATGATCTCCCTTGCGATGAATAAACCAAGGCCTGAACCTTGTATATTCACATCCGCTGCCGTGCCAGATCGGTCTATCTTGCCGAATTCTTGGAATAGCGACTCACGCTCACGTGGGAGAAACCCGATCCCGTCATCCTCGATGGAAAAGTTTACCATGTCATTGCTATCATCATGAGTGAGTGTCAAGGCAATATGCCCGCCAGGTGGGGTATACTTTATCGCATTCGAGAGTAAATTGGTGAAGACTTGCTCCATGCGGACAGGATCCACCCGGACCATCATGCTGCCAGGGAATATGGTGACAAGCTGGTGATGTCTCTTTTCCAGGAGGAATTGGTGATCATTGATGCATTCCATTGCGATTTGAACCAAATCCTTTTCATGCACGTGAAGAACAAACTTTGCATTCTCTATTAACGAGTAATCGAGCAAATCATCCACCAGCTGGTTCAATCGATTAGCTCCCCTGTGCATGATGTTGATGAATGATTCTAATTGTGACTTGTCGAGCAGGCTGAAATTTTCCTTCAGGAACTTGGATGCGCCATGAACTGTTGCCAGGGGAGTTTTTAGTTCATGGGTCGCATTCGCCACGAAACTCTTTCTCGTTTCCACCAAGGATTTCAGGTCAATATTCTCCTTCTTGATGAATTCCTCTAGCTGCTTCCTCTCCGTGATATCCCGGGAGATTGTGAGAAGGCGCCTCTTGCCATCTTTGCCTTCATACACATGTCCGGTCGTGTGGAACCACCGGAAATCACAATCTTTTTTCTCCTTGATGCGAAATTCAACACTCCCGCTTCCTTGCTTGAATCCTTGCGTGAGCGATTTCATGACCATCTCCTTATCATCGGGATGGACCCAATCCATTCTCGATGATGGATCTTGGAGCTCTTCCTTGCCAATACCAAGCAATTTCTCGTGGGTTTTCTCGTTGAAATATTCAAGCTCTTGATCGCTGGTAAGGATGGTGATGAGCACGTCCGCATTTTCTGCTATGAACCGGTATTTCTTTTCTGACTCTTCCAGCATATGTTGTGCTTGCTTTCTCTCCGATATATCCCTTGCAATGATGAGCACGTATAGAAGATCGTCCCCTTCATAACTTGCAGAGGAGCTAACTTCGATTGGTACCCGCTTTCCATTCTTATCCATGTATTCGAGTTCGTACCGGTACTTGGATGCATCCCCCGCCTTTCTTCTTCGTGATCGATCTACCATGGCTTCGAGATGATCCTTGGGAAGGAAAGTCTTCACATTGGAGCCCTCGATATCTTTTCTATCGTATCCTGTTGCATTCAAGAAGGCTTGATTGTAAAAGATGATATTTCCGTCGCTATCGTGGACGATTATGATGTCCATCGCGGTATCTGCAAGCATGCGGAACCGTTTTTCAGATTCTAATTGGTTTTGTTCTGCCAACTTTCGCTTGATGGTATCACGGGTGACCAGGATCGTCTCGATCACCTTCCCGTTCTCGATGATAGGCGTTGCTGAAACACCCACTGGAATCACATCACCATCCTTTGTGAGTAATTCCAATTCGTAAAACCTTGGAAGCGTATCACCCTTTATCCTGCGTGCAAGCGCTGCCGTCACCTGTTTGCGATATTGCTCGCTGACCAAGTCTACCACGCTCAATTGCAATACCTCGTTCAAGGTGTACCCGCTTTCTTTCAAATAGCGGCTATTTGCATGCAGTATTTTTCCTTGCGAGTGAACCAACACCATTTCCAAGGAGTTTTGCATGAAGGAATGTAATCGATCGGGTTTATCCATCATTGTTTCACGTATGTAGGTCTAGGTAAAAATGTTTGACCCAACATGCACTACAGAGTGACGGGAGAATTTAAAAATGTGCCAAGGAAGAAATGAAAGGAAACCTATCATGTACCGACGTGGCACTAGCAACGACATTCACGGGAACGCCGGAATAGGCATCCAAGGTTAAATTCCTGTTCCCATGTCCATCTCGACAAGCTATTTACCGATGGCAAGATGTTGGCGGGAAGGAATGATACCTGGAAAACCAAGTTGTATCGGTCAAGAGAATGATGGTCCAACCACGCCCCATGGTACACTTATATCTTTCCTGAACCTGATGTACAAGGAATCACATGCTCATCTTTGCACACCGGGGTGCGTCCGGTCGCGCTCCAGACAATACCATCAAGGCATTCAACCTTGCAATGTCCATGGGCACCACTGCCATCGAATCGGATATCAAGCGTACCTTGGATGGAAAACTGGTATTTTTCCACGATTACACCGCAAAGATTCTTGGGGGACGGGTATCCATCCCGGTAATCATGCTCACGCACCGGTTGTTGGCGAAAATCGATGTGGGACACAACCAGCGAGTGCCTTCCATTGCGGAAACCTTCGAGTATTACCGAAAGAAGGGCATCTTGGACGAGATCACTTGGTCATTGGACCTCCCCGATAATTTCACCATAAGGAAATTCGCTCATACTTGCAAGCAGTTCGGTATAGAGAAAAATATACACGTGTGCAACACGAAACCACGGATACTGTCTTCTTGGAGCCAGATCCTTCCGAACTCAACCTTGGTATGGAGCATCAGGAAACGCCAGCTGGATGATCTTGGCCCCATGAAAGCCGTGAGATTAGCCAGATCAAGGGGGGTACATGTTGTCAATGTCAAGTGCGATGACATTGTCCACGGGATAGAAAAGCAAGTAAGAACACACGGCCTTGATTTATACATCTGGGATGTGCACGATGAACGCAGGTACAAGAAAGCCTTGGGGTACAAGCCTGATGCAATATATACGAATTACCCGGGAATGGTTCTTTCTGGATCATGGGGGCCGTGAACCTGTGTCCCGATCTTTTTTGAATCACGAGGCTCCAATTATGAATGCAATGCATCCTGCCAAGAGAGTTGCCAGGAAGTTAACCAAATCATTACCGAACCATGCGTTTCCCCGGCTCAAGACCGTTTCCTTGCCACAATGGACGCGTTTTTCGGTACCTTTCCCGCAAGATTGACATTGGTAGAATCCTTGAACGGTTGCACCCAGCAGGCTGTCAAGGAAGCAACCCGCGAACCCCGCCAAACCCGTTGCCGCCCATAACGTGAATAAGGCAGTCATGTCAAGGGAATACATGCTGGTAATACCACCGATTGTAACACCCAGAATGGCAATGGTGAATGAACCGGCCAAACTTGCCAATGTCCCAAGCTTGGTGACCCCGCCCGACGTTCCCGGTGCCACGTGTTTCCTCCAGTCCAAGATCCATGCTGGATCTTGCGTGGCAAGGGTGCCGATCTCAGTAGCCCATGTATCTGCAGTGGCAGCCGCTACGGATGCGATGGTTGCTGCGGCTGCACCCGTTCCAACACGCAATACCCATTCCGCCATCGATCCTGATACTCGCACCACCAAGAACGTGAAGCTCGCCACACACGCGACCCCACCGTTTGCCAAGACCTGCATCGCGTCGCGAGTTCCCCCCTTGGAAGCAAGGTCCTGGGCATCCGCCTTCTCCAGGGAAGTCACCTTGGAAAGGAAGCTGCTGGACACGAAAAAAAGGATCAGTAACAAGAAGAACACGGGATGCGCCATCCACGTCGTGGTGCCCATCAGCAGGGCGATGATTGCCCCTCCAGCGGTAAGGAATCCTTTTTTCAAGGAAAAAGCAAGAAGAAATGCATTCAACAAGACACCCATGGACAAGGCAACTATCCATTGCCATGTTTCAATCGTTCCAGCAAACCACGCCAACATGTCACATCACCATAATGGATGCCACGAAAGCATGGCAACGACCAAGGGAACGAGTGACAAGATCTTGGAAACTTTCGTGGTACATTTAGATATTGCAAGGGCATACTATGTATGTTGCGATGTCGCTTGAAGCTGCAATGAGAAATGTGTTACTCCTCGTGATTTCATACACGTATGGATTGTCGGTCATTGGCACGGGAAGGATACTCCAGGTAAAATTGGGCAAGGATGTGGGATTTACCAGGAAGATCATCCACCTTTTCGCCGGGTACTCGGCATTCGTGGTGTTTTGGTTCAATCCCGATTGGGCTTGGCTAGCAATCATCATCGGGTGTAGTTTCACGTTCCTATTATATCTCGCTCGTTCCCGAGGACCCCTTACCCCAGTATTCGAGACCATGGCAAGGGACGAGGAGCGTTCCCGGGGATCCCTTGCAGGACCGCTATATTACGCAACTTCTCTCACGATCTTGACCACAACATGTGCATTTCCCGCCACGGTGCCATTCTACTGGATTCCAGCATCTTGCCTGTCCATGATGTTCATTGGGGATGGCATTGCGCCAATTGTAGGAAAACGCTTTGGACACCATCCATACGGGACCAGGGGTAGGACGGTGGAAGGAAGCATCGGCGTGTTGTTCGGGAGTTACGCGGGATATTGCATCACGATATTGCTGGCAGTGTTCACTTCAAACACGCAAATACTATTCATTCCCCAGCCGGTCGTGTTTTTACTTGGCGTTCCATTGTCCATCGAGAATGCGATCATCGAAGGTTTAACACCAAGTGGTTATGATAATGTCACCTGTCCTTTCATCACGTCTGGAACCATGTTTTTTCTCGTGGTTCTCCTCTCGTGAACCCAATGCTCCGTCACACGAAACCGAGTAATTATATCACGCTCGGTTAGCCAAAAGTTTTTGCTTTCTACATCACATGTAATGACATGCGTGTCGTGCGTGGCCAGGTGCTCGTGTCTTCCAACCAAGTCATTCCCATTGCCTGTTGGACAATATGCACGTGTTGACTGGATTAGTCAATATTTGTTTCTTGCTTTTTCCCAAAACCAGAGGGTATATCCATTATGTCACTCTGCAGTTAGCATGGAAAAGGCAAAGGCAAAAAAAGGCAGTAGCTATCCCCAGTTAAGGCCGTTGTGGGTTGCGGTGTTCGTGGACATTCTTGGATTCACTATCATACTCCCGTTCTTGCCATTATTGGCAAGCGAGTTCACGAGCGATCCAATCGTGTTAGGGCTGCTGATTGCATCTAATGCCATCTTCGGGTTCTTCTTTTCAACAATTCTCGGAAAATTGAGCGACAAGTATGGAAGGAAACCATTACTTCTCATTTCCCAAGCGGGTACCGTTGCTGCATTTCTCCTACTTGCATTTTCAAGATCATTGGAAATGCTTTTTCTTGCCCGTATCATCGATGGCATTTTTGGTGGGCAATTTCCCATCAGCAAAGCCATCATCAGTGATGTCGTTCCCCCAAAAGATAGAGGAAAACAGATGACAAACATAGGCGTTGCATTCACCTTGGCAGCCGTGGTGGGGCCTGGCATAGGGGGCATGCTTGCCGATATTTTTGGTATCATCGGGCCTGGCTTGCTAGCAAGTAGCGTGGCAATATTCACCCTCGCATACACGTGGTGGCGATACAACGAAACACTTCCCACCATGATAGAAAATCCCCCAGGTTGGATTCACGCAATTAAGGAAATGGAAGCTACTGCTCCAGATATATCGATCATCAAGAACACGCGAGCACGTTACCTATTACTCATGTATGCATTCATGGTCCTCGCCGCAATGATATTCCAGACGACTTACAGCCTTTTCGGTTCTAACCGGTTGGGATTAACCGGTGGGCAGGTTGGTATCCTGTTCAGCGCCATGGGAGCATTTCAAGTGTTCTTCAGGTTCATTGTCTTCAACCGGATCCGTAAGCGACTTGGTGACACGAAAACCGCCATGATAGGCATCGGGAATTACATCATCGCATACGCCTTACTCTATTTCGTGCCCGGCTTCTGGGGCATGATGCCCGTGCTGTTTTACATTAGTAGCTGCGGTGCCTTGGCACGAGGCATCACGGTCTCCTTCGCCAGCCGGACCGTGGATTTCAGGAACCAAGGTAAGATGATGGGCGTTACTACATCCATCGATAATCTTTCACAGATCATCGGACCCATCGTGGGGAATCTTTTACTCGTGGAAGCTTCTGGCTTGTTTTACGTGTTGATGCTTTCCGTCCTGTCCCTGCTTGCGTGGGTGATGAGCTTTCGCTTGCCCGGATATGAATTCGATGAAGCACCCAGACATCCATCAGCTTGCGCCTGCAAGGTGCAAGTGCCTATGCACGGAGAGCACATGCCCAGGTTTAAATCATCCAAGCCATAAATGAATACACCAGCGCGCGTGATGCAACATGAACAACATATCCATGGCAACCTACTCGCTGCGGGATGAGATCAAGGAGATCGGGATGGAAGGCATTGCCTCGTTCCTGACATCCATTGGCTTGAATAAGGTGGAAATTAATAACGTGTTTACCAAACCAGGGAAATTACCTGGAGACGTGGAATTTTTCAAGAACCATGGGATCGAGACAATCCTCCTCACCGTTGATGGTAACAATTTCTTCATGCCCGATGAGGAGGATCGGGAAGATCAATTTTCATTCATGAAACCATGGTTGGATGCTGCATCGACGGCTGGCATTCCCATGGTGCGTTCAAACATGGGTCATGCTTTTCCGGGGATTTATCCCGAAGATGATATCGCACTGAAAGACCTCGTTGAAACGTTCAAGCCCATACAGGATTATGCCGAGGAAAAGAATATCATATACGTGTTCGAGAATCACGGTGGCTTGAGCTCTGATATTGACTTCCAGGTGAAATTCAAGGAACATTTCCCAACGGATATGGTTGGGTTCTTGCTAGATACTGGCAATTACAAGCCGAAATCTCAAGTTTACGATAATATCACCAAGCTGTGCGATTCCATCAAGATCGTGCATGCCAAAACGTATGATTTCGATGATCATGGCGAGGAAACACAATTAAATTTCAAGCGCATCATCGCCGCGTTGCACCAGGTAGGCTTCGAGGGGTATTACTCCATTGAATTCGAGGGAAAGCTTGATTCGAGGGAGGGCGTCAAGAAAACCCTTGCACTATTGAAAAAATACCTGGAATAGATTGGTATCCGCTCCATTCGTCACGAGATCGGGAAACTTGCATCTTCCACGTGTCATGTTCCATTCCCTTCTTTTCAAGGCGAGACATGTTGCCCATGGGACGCTACACCAGGGGATACCTTTCCCTCGAGTTTCATCACCACGAAACGTCCAGCTCCCGTTCTGATTTTCTCCATCGGGATTAAGTGCGCCATCTCTATTAAGCTCTCCATCCCGCCAGCCATGACATAATCCATGAAGTGCCTGAAATGCGAGATGTTGGAGAGCGCTTCAGTTCCCGCGCAGGTGAACCACCACGGGTTGAACAATCCGGGTCTTGCGAAATCAGCGATGATCAGTTCCCTTGAAACTGCAGCGGCCTGTTCAAGCACGTGGAGCCTGATCCCGGGAGATATCTCGTGGAGGCAAAAAGAAAGAACGGCAAGGTCAAAGATCTTCGATGAATCACCGAGATACTCGCGCACGTCGGCATGCACGAGCTCTATCCTAGGAACATCTTGATCGAGCGCATTATCCAGGAGTCCCGCGCTTCTCGCCGCTTTCAATGCAGTGTCGTGCATTACTTTCGAAAGTTCCACGCCAGTAGCTTGCTTGACCTTCGATGCGAGCTTCAAGACGAGATCTCCCGTTCCCGAACCTATATCAATGACGGTACTACCTGGTGGAACCATGCGAAAGATGATTTCGCGGATGTCTCCCAGAAACGGGGCTATGATCCTCCTGTAGAATTCTCCCTCATACCATTGCGTTTTTGTCATGATTATAGCCCTCTCGTTGGGCGAATTCATCAACCAACCGCGGCAAGTCTACCGGGCAGGGAAAACATGCAATACCCACCCGGGTCACGCTGGATTTCATTGTTACATCGAACGGGATGCCAGCGTTCTCCATGGTGCCAGTAATATCTATTCCAACAGCTTCTGGTGGATAAGTCCACATTTCAGGGTACCTGCACGGCTCATCCGGGCAGGTGCAACAACCGATTCCAGATTCCATGCAATACCTGCATGCAGGGCCATGGAGCAATAATGCGTCGGGAAAGCGATTCTTGAGTTTCTTGAAAAATGCTTTCATTGATGACGATATAAAGGAATATTGAAGATGCAAAGATGACTTGGGA
>WJJB01000221.1 GCA_014729935.1 Candidatus Bathyarchaeota archaeon
CCCATGGCATCATCATCGAGCATGATAACCTCATTGACAAGGACAACCCGCACGTCTGGATGTCCCCGCTTAACGCTATCAACATGACGGGGCGCATTTTCAATGCCATCCACGCCGCGGAAACCAACACAAGCCTGCAAGGACAATACGTGGCAAATAAGGATGCATTCATCATTGATTTGAACGAGACCGCTATCTTGCTCCAGAATACCACGCTCCTGTATTCAAGGCTGGAGGATTACAACGTCACCGTCCACCATCCAGCCTTCAAGTATTTCCTCGATATTCTCGGCGTGCAGAGAATCGCCAGCATCGAGGAAGGCGGAGCCCATGGAGAACCGGATCCAGAGCACTTGGCTGAGGTCATCAACGCGATGAAATCGAATAACACCAAAGTCATCATCAACCAGCCACAGCTTGATGATGCAGACGTGAAGGAAATCGCCAAGGAAACCGGTGCACATGTGGCAGACTTGACTCCACTCCTTGGTATTAAGGGCATTCACACGTATATTGATATGATCGTGTTTGATCTCATCCAGTTACTTAACCCCGTTGATCCATTTACTGGCGGGGGTAAATCAGTGCCAGGATATAGCGTGTTCGTCATGGCTGGATGCCTTTTCTTGACAGCCATTGTCACGTGGTTCACTCGTTTTAGAAAGCGTGAAAAGGCCGTCAAGGCTGCCTAATGGCATTTTCCCCGTGGGTAACCTGCCATCCTTCCTTTTTTTAATATAGCTTTTTGAGGAAAGCGTGCCTAATCTCTCCATTACTACTGCAAGGTAAGAACCATGGGAAAATACTTGAAAGTTGGCGTGGTTGGCGGTGGTGGGATTTTCGGTTCACACATGATGGCGTATCCAGAGAACCCGAATGCCGTACCCGTTGCCTTCATCGACGTTATACCATCGAGAGCTAAGAAATCATATGACATCGTTTTGAAAATGCACTTGGAACCCGCCTTGGAATATTACATGGAGGATGAGCCAGATGAGAGCGAGGAAATCGACCGGTTGCAATTCGCCGTCGATGCATTAAAGGAACGGGGCGTGTGTGATAATATTTGGGAGGTGCTGGATGAAGTGGATATGCTGGATGTGTGCACCCCAAACAAGTTCCACGTGCCTTATGCCTTGATCGCCCTTCAGCACGGAAAATCCGTCATGACGGAGAAACCTCCCGCACGAAACTGGTGGGAAACGAGATTATTGCGTGAAGTTGCAAGGGAAAGCAAGGGATACTACCAGATAAATGAGAATGAATTTTTCAGGCCATTGTGGCATGCGATGGCAGATGCAGTAGCTGCAGGAAAGATTGGTGATATTAAGTCTGTATCCGCGCAGCTCGGGCATAACGGTCCGTCTTGGGGATACCATAACCATTTTTTCGATCCCGTCTATAATGGTGGTGGATGCACGCAAGATCTTGGCGTGCATGCCCTCGGGATCATGATGACCTCGCTCGGGTGGTTAAACGGCAGACCCCTCCAAGATCTAGAGCTCGTTTCCGTGAAAACAAGGAAGATGGAAAAACGCAAGCAAGAACGGGAGATGAAGACGATCAGGGGAGAAGTAACCTTTAACAAGCTAGATTTCGAGGATTATTCCAAGTTCAACTTGAAATTCGCCCATCCTGACGGCTACGAGTTCAAGGGAAGATTGGAAACAGCATGGTCGCAACCCATCCAAGGATATTGCAAGATTGAAGGCAGGGAGGGTATTGCCAGTCCAAACGTTATCAAAGGGCGAGAGGTCGTGGAAATCTTCGATAAATCCGGTGAAAAGCTGGAAACCATCAAGCCAAAAGTCGACAAGTATGGTCGACGTGATTCCCACGAGCGAGAAGTACTTTATTTCACGGATATCGTTCAAAATGGTAGTGGTCCCTCAATGGCAAACGAGGACGTCGCATATAACCTGCAGCAGATGATCAGCCTGGCATATTATGGCAATGCATTCGCCAGGAAAAAAGAAGTTACACCCCAACAGCTGGAGGATTGGTGCGAGAAAATTGCCAAGCGATGCGGGAGGGCTTGCGATGTGATCGTGGACGAGATCGTGTCCTTGCTCATGAAACCATTCAGGCAGGACATTTAACCTCATGCCTTTTTTTCCCTGCAAACCTTTTTGTAAGAGACGTGCGATAATAGAAGTGAATTGAACCAGATAAGTTAGGTAGGGATATAGAATGGAACGAATCAAGAAATTTTTTTCAAACGTCGATGTTCAACTTTTCAAGCGGAAATCAGGACCCGTCGTGCACGCTGCAGTGCTTGATGATGAAATATTGGGAAATGTCAAGTACCATCTCAGGATAAATGAGGATGGACGAGGGACCCTAAACCTAAACGCGGACAAGGTTATCTACCTCAATAGAACTGCCACGGACATTGTTCGCATGATCATGGACGAGGCAACGGATGAGGAAGTCCAGAAAGTGATGACCAAGAAGTATGACGTGGATGGGGATGAAGTTTTAGAGGATTTCCAACGCGTCAAGCAAACCCTCGATCACGTGATGCATGAGACGGATACCTGCCCCATCGTGTTCTCTGGCGTAACACCAGAAGCTGCTTTCAAGAACAGGGGCGTTCCTGCCAGGGTGGACCTTGCACTCACCTACAGGTGCAATAATAATTGCGGGCATTGCTACGTGGGGCGGGAAAAGGATTTTCCCGAGATGGATACCATTTCATGGAAGAAAGCCATCGATAAGCTCTATGATCTTGGCGTGCCGCACGTGACCCTAACTGGAGGGGAGGCAACCCTCAGGGAGGACATCACTGAAATAATCCAATACACGGAGGACATGAATATCGTCTGTGGATTGGTCACGAACGGTATTAAACTGGCTGATAATGATTTCCTCATGGGGCTCGTGAATGCGGGGTTGGATTACATTCAAATTACCTTGGAAAGTCACGATGCTACCATCCACAACAAGATGGTGGGGGCCAACACCTGGAATGAAACCGTGCAGGGCTTGAAAAATGCCATTGCAACACAAGTTTACACGCTTACCAACACGACCTTGTGCAAGTTGAATGAACCCACCATCGAAGATACCATTGATTTCCTGGCGGAAATTGGCTTGGAAGGTACCTTTGCCATGAACGGGTTGATCTATTCAGGGAAGGGCAAGGACACCGGTATCGGAATACTTGAGCAAGATCTCGAGCCAATCCTCGATCGCATCATTCAAAAAGCACGCGAGCACGACTTCAAATTCATCTGGTACTCCCCGACCCAATATTGCGAGTTCAATCCGGTGATACATGGATTGGGACCAAAACGTTGCTCCGCGGCGAATATTAGCATGGCAATTGAACCCAACGGTGATGTAATCCCGTGCCAGAGCTACTTTGAATCCATTGGCAACATCTTGGAGGACCCGTGGAAGAAGATTTGGAACCACCGGTTGGCAAAAGACATCAGGAAACGGAAGGACCTTCCAGCCAAGTGTGAAGGATGTGACCTGGTGGAAACATGTGGAGGGGGCTGCCCGTTATACCGGAACAAGTTTGTCGCATGCATGGATGGAAGAGGCGGCATGTGAAGGGCTTTTCACGTCCTTTTTCCACTGAATCTCGCATTTTTTTTTACATGCATGGATTTTCTTGAGTAATGCATGAGGGAAGGTGATAATCTTGGATGAAACCTTCAGGAATTGGCACTCCCGGTTCTTGCAGCAAATGGCATGGACCGAACAAGCGCGGGATTATACTTACCGGCGCGTGGGATTTGCCACCAAGGAACATCTTCTCGAGATAGGATGCGGCACCGGTGCATTGCTCCATGAGGTATGGAAACGCTTCATTTTACCCCGGGTGAACAGCGGGAAACGCTGCAAGCTGGACGCCATAGATAAGGATTCGGGGATGGTGCAAAAGGCACGGGAGACCATGAAAAAAGCAGGGAATGAAGTGAAGATACATGTTGGGAATGCACTCTCACTTCCCCACGGGAATTCCTCCTTTGACGTGGTGTTTTGCCAATATTTCATGCTATGGAATCAAGATCATATTAAGAAAAAAATCGTCGACGAAGTGTACCGGGTACTAGCCCCGGGTGGTTGGTTTGCATGTCTTGGTGAACCTGATTATATTTCCGCCGTGGATAAACCCCACGGACACACGCTAATGCTGATCAAGCGCTCGCTTGAAAGGGCTGGTGCTGATCTCGAGGCGGGCGCGAAGTTGGAGGATTTGATGGCTCCATTCACCCGGGTGCGGATTGGGTCTGCCAGCAAGCCTTGGACAGCGAGTGAATGGGCAGAACACTTCGATGACGAATGGGCCTTCCTGGAACGGATCATGGCAGGCGGGGGTGTGGATCCTTCCAAGATGCAAGCAATGAAACGATCTGAACAACAAGCCATCAAGGATGGAACCAAGGAATCGTATTTCCCGCTGGTGTATGCCATGGGGAGGAAATCCTTCTAATCAAATGGTTTTTTCCCGCGTATGATGTCGGAATAAGCCTTGGCCCTGGGAATGAACCTCTTGAAGGTATTGATATCATGGGAATCCGATCCGATGAAAAATGAATCAACCTCTGGCTGGTCCTGCATAAATTCTGCCAATAACTCCCATGAGGGATAGGTAGTATTCCATGGATGGTCGAATCCCCTGAGGTTGATTTCCACTACGGTATCCCGTGAAATGCAACTCTCGATGGCTTTCCTGGTCCTTGCATCCCGCATGTAGGCTTCCTCCCGTGGTAAAATACCCCCGTTCCCGCAAAATCGGTAGATCACGTCCAAATGTGCAAACCCGGAAAATTGCATGCTGGAAGTAATGGCAGCAAGGAGCGTGGTGAAATATCCTGCTGTTGCAGTTCTAAAGGGCGTGTCCTTTAGCAATTCTTCCAGCTCGTAAGGAATCGTTATCGTGAAGTCATCAACATCGTGGATGGTACCAACAAAATAATCAAAATCTTCCTTGTGATCATCCAACCAATTCATGGTTTTCACGTTCCAATCCTCATGTTGATTTGGATCGTAAAAATCAACTTCCAATCCTACAAAGGAGGGCAATCCTGTCGCCTTGGCATTATCGTATGCTTCAAAAAAAAGTCCAACACTTTCGTCGCCAAATGGATAGCCATCCCATTCCAATTTCTCCGCTTGGAAATGATCGAGAAATCCTGGCACGATGCCATGTTGCTGTGCACATTCCATGTAATCGATGAATGTGTTTCCATTAATCACGTCAATACTGAACCCGGTATGCAGGTGCAAATCCAAGTAATCCCCTCTCTTCGAGGAAGCAAGAAGGATGCGTTTCAAGGGGTTCATGGATACGTGAGGGACAGGATGGTTTTAACTTTTTGCCGGCGAAAGGCAGCCTTGGTCCACTACCAGGTATTGAATAACGAGAGGACAACGAACCTACCACCTTCAAATGGATCCATTCTTTCCCCCGGGTGGAATAATCCCCAAATTGGCAGGTTATTGGCATGACATCATTTGATTTCCACCGGCGCATCGAGACAGTAAAGGAATCCATGAATCGGAACGACATTGATGCTATCCTGTTACTTAACACCAGGAACATATATTGGCTCTCTGGAGCAGCCCAGGCATCACAATTGGTGCTCCCGAGAGATGGAGATCCAATCCTGATGGTCAAGCGGAATATCGAGCTCGCCTTGAAACATTCGTGGTTCGAAGAATCATGGATACAGCCTCTCGGGTCCACGAGCGAGGCTATTTCAATGGTTAAGAGCACGATGGATGGCAAGGATGGAACCATTGGTATGGAGCTTGCTGGATTACCCACGACATATTTCTTCAAGTTCAAGAAGGGACTTGGTCCCGATATCGAGATCTCCAATATTTCCAAAATATTGCGTGAGTGCAGGATGGTGAAGGATTATAAAGAACTTGAGCGATGCCGTGTCGCTGCGAGGGTTGCAGAAAAGACCCAAGGCGTGGTATACGAGATGCTCATGGAAAATTTCAAGACGGGAATAACGGAAAAAGATGTGGCAGCGGAGATGATACGGGTAGCCAAGAAAAACCGGGCGGAACATTATTGCATATATAGTAACAACATGTACACGAACTTCAACAATTTCTTCATCCTCACCAGTGGAGAAGCGCTTTGGACGCCAAGCACCTTCCCGATAATGTCGGGTACTGGGTTTTCTCCTGCCATCCCGTTCGGTGTCTCGGATCGTGAGTTGCAAGAAGGAGACATGGTGGTATGCGATTATGGCTTGATCGTCGATGGCTACCATGCCGACCATGCCAGGAGTTTCGTTGTGAATGGGAAAATGCCCAAGCATTACGAGGAACGGTACCGGAATTTGAAAATGGCATATGACCGCACCATGGATGACGTGGAAGAGGGAATGGTAGCAAATGATATTTTCGAAACGATGGTGAAGGAATTGCAACGACTCAGGGATCCCGTGCATGGAACGCGAGTAGAACGTTACTTTCAAGGTAACGGGGAATACTATCAAGCCCTGGGGCATGGTATTGGGCTGGAACTGGACGAACCACCTTTTATTTCACGTAATAATCAAACGGTCTTGAAGCGTAACATGGTTCTTTCCATCGAACCGAAAATCATCATCCCGGGATGGGGTGCCATTAATTTCGAGGATGATTTCATCGTGAAGGAATCCTCCCCTCCCGAGCGAATGACAAACAGCCGGTTCATAGATTTTTGAACGTGGAAATTCATGCCGGGCTTTGTTGACTGGAGTTATCCATCCAAGATCCCGTGTTTCGAGATGAATTCCCTCACTTCGTCACTGGATGGGGTTCTTGCAAGGGATACCTTGAGAGAGGCAACCGCCGTGCCAAACGTTGCAATTTCCCTGAAAATCTCTAATATCCTTGATTCCGCCGTGGTTTCCATTTCTTCGACGAGATGGCCGTTTTCCTGCATGATCTCGTGAATTTTCAGGAGCACGCCAGCCGCGAAGGCATCACCCGCCCCAGTTCTATCCACCACGGGAACATCATAGACGGGTAAAGCCACGTCTCTTGTCCACTCGGATTTAATCAATGACCCCTTTGAACCAAGGGTGTAAACGCGCATTGCAGAATATTCCTTCAATATTTCATCAGCGGCACCAACATCCTCCTTTCCGGTAAGATACAAGGCATCACGGTCGTTGATGAAAAGCAAGTCAACCTTCACTCCCTCCATGATGCTCATGAAGGCTTTCCAGTTCGGGGTGGCTTGACGCTCGATGGTCACTGCAGTCATGCCAGTAATCCTCGAGGACTGCAGGATTTCCAAGATCGGTGTAAATTTTGGCGCTAGCGGGGTGAAGAATACGATTGAACTGTCCTGAAAATAGCTTGCATCGAGGGTTATCGAGGAAAAGTTCATCTTTGCTTTCAAGTTAGCTGCCGTGAAAATTTTCGTGGTGGTCGGATCCTCTATTATGGTTGAAATTGGGGTTGTTTCTTCCAATTGGAAAATGCACGAAGTGTCAACTCCGAGATCATCCATTTCCTGAATCATCCATCCCGCCCCGCGACCAACCACGGTCATGAGCTTGATCGGCACGCCCAATCTTGCAAATAGTTCTGAAGAGTTATTTCCATTCCCCCCGCGCTTGATATATGACTTTCCCGGGATTTTTTTCGGTAAACCATTCAGGACACGGTGCACTTCCCGGTGGATGCCTTCATCATCCATTTCAGCGATGGCATCCTTATTGGAAGTAATGAAGGTAATCAGAGCCTCCTCTATTTGCTTGTATGCATCGCATTCATAAAATAGATCGTTATGCATTTCCCCAACGATGATCA
This sequence comes from Candidatus Bathyarchaeota archaeon, assembly GCA_014729935.1. GTDB lineage: Archaea > Asgardarchaeota > Lokiarchaeia > Sigyniarchaeales > Sigyniarchaeaceae > WJJB01. The sequence continues at coordinate 7,777 of WJJB01000221.1, forward strand.
CGTTCGTAGCCATGGTTTTTCCCCTCATTTCTTCTTCCAGAACCCGTGAATCCTATATGATTCCATCTTCCCATCCTTCAAGTCTTGCCTCTGCCTCCCAATTAACCTGCATTCCTCGATATCTTCAGGCTTCGTAGATCCCGCTATTCTCGCGAGATCCTCGAGCAACATGGCTGCCATTTCACCCCTGGTATTTACATCCGCAGATGCATTATGGGGTGTAAAGACGAAACGAAGATCGGGGTTATTTTCCTTGATTTTCCTGAACCGTTGGAGAATGTCGGGATCAATTGGTTCCGTTTCGTGCACGTCGAACGCAAGGTGCACCTTGATGTCATCTGCTTCCAGTAAATCAAGCAAATCACCCGTGTTAATGATCCCACCACGTGCGGTATTCACCAGTAAGCTAGATGGCTTCATGAGCGAGAGATACCTCTTATCAAACATGCCTCTTGTGTTATCATTCAAGGGTACATGCAACGAGATCACATCCGCCTCCTTAAAGATCATCTCGATGCTTGATTCGTATATGAGACCGAGATCCCTTTCCAAGTGTGGTTTCCTATCGATATCAAAATACAAGGTCTTCGTATTCCATGGAACAAGACGACGGGCGACTTCGGAGCCAATCTCTCCAAGACCGATAAGTCCAACCACCTGCCCATCCAACGCCTTGGAAAGATTTCCATCCAAGTCCCATTTTTGCCCGGGCTCCCATTCACCGTTCCACACGGTTTCATGCAGGGAAATGATATTACGCAGGTTTGCTAGAATGAGTGCCATGGTGTAATCTGCTACCGTGGCTTGCAGCACGCTGGGAGTATGGGTGATGAGCACGCCCGGGACCTTTCCCACATGGTCATAGCCCATGGTGCTGGTAGCAACGGCAATGATGTTCGATTGTTCCAACCACTCGGGTTTGATTTCATGGGATAAATGACATCCAATGAACCGGACTGCCGGATCGAGAATTGCTTTCCTGATCAACGCCTCATCCGGGAATCGCCCCTCGAATATCTCCACCTCGGACACCTCTTCCAGCGCTTTCCAAGCATCCCGGATCCTGTTGCGAGCATCCTCGCCCATTCTTGGATGGTTGATGATATCCTTGAACACACTAGTCGTGATAAATGTCTTGGGTTTTGTCATGCTTGAGCATCTCATGTCTTTTCATGCAAAAGAAGGGAACAATTAAAGAGCAAGTGATGTTATCAGTTCCATTTGCTCAATCCAAGTCGGGAACGTGGACTTCTTCAACGATCTTTTTCCCGGCAATGACCTGGTCGATGGAGTGTATGGCGCAATTCATCTCCCTCATCTTCTCCTTGATAATATCATATACCAAGTTCTGCCCTTCAACCGTTACCTTGATGCTCTCCGTTCTCGCGTCAATCTCCATGAGGGTGATATTCACGCCCGAGATGCCAACCTCCGAAGGCATATTGGCGAGTTCCTTTGCGAGATACCATAATTCAGGTTCGTGGGGTTTTAACACGTCTAGCACGATTCGCTTGATGTTTGAGTCTACCATTGTTTATTGCACATGTTCGGATTTGGTCTGGTCCATTACAGTTAATTTCATGTTGTATAAAAACCTTTTAAGATGGCTCCTCCGTTCACGCCTACTGCCCTGCTGGACTTTGCCTTCTATATTAACGAAGGCCACGCTCTCCACTTGGAGACGGATGGTTCAAGTCCTTATACTACTTCCAAGGCATTCAATATCTTCCCTGCAAGGTCGTGATAATCATTTAATGTCACGAAATCCAGATGCCTGAATTGCTCGAAATCTCCCATCCCGTGACGCTCGCTTAGCACGGCAATGGCGTTCATGTGCAATGCGTTTGCCATCTCGATATCCGCGGGATGATCACCGATCATGCAGGCGTTACGAGGTTGTATTCCAAGATGGTCCAAGATGATCTGGCCGTGGGTTGGGTTGGGCTTGAAATTCCCATTGGTCCTGTCACGTCCCGCAATGAAATCGAAGAACGAATCGATCTCGTGTTTTTCAAGCACGAATCGTGCATTCATGGTAGTATTTAGCGTGCACACTGCCATCCTCACCCCCTTGGATTCAAGCATGGAAAGCACGTTTTCAATGCCATCCACGAGCTTGCTGATGACGGTTGCCTCCTTCTCGTATCGTTCAACGATTTCCATGATGGTACCCCGGGTGTCCTCCCAATCGATATCTGATCTCCCGCTTTCTATGCCATGCTCCTTGGCATTCTTGAATATATCGAGGATCGAATTCTTAATGTCCAAGATGCTCTCTGGAATGGCAAGTGTCCTGAGAACCTTCACCACTTCCAAGCGAGCACCTTTCCAATCGATCGCGAAATGAACGAGGGTCCCATCCAGGTCAAAAATGGCTAATTTTTCCAAACTGCCACGTGCACTTACATCATCTTCCATGCATCAATCACCAAGGTAACTCCGTATTAATGAAGAATAAACATCAACCGCCTTGTCGAGCTGTGCAATTGCAACGTGCTCGTTTGCAACATGTGCTTGATCTATCGATCCCGGTCCCAAGATGATCGTGGATATTCCACCGTCATTGAAATAACATCCTGCTTCAGTGTACCCATTCATGATGGTTGCAGGTCCCAATAAGGATTCAATAAATGACAGAAATGGCTCATCATCATCAAGATAGTATGGTGGGCGGGAATTGATGCATTCCTCCTTGATCATGGCACCGTCAGGGAGATGCATGGCATCCACCATGTCCCTGAATCCCTGACGAACATCTTCGACATTTTCCCCCTTGGTAATCCTGCGATCAATTTCCAAGGTGCATTCATCAGGGACGACGTTGGGTGCCGTTCCCCCTCTAAATACTCCCAGGTTCAAGGTTGGATCTCCAAGGAGGGGATGGGAATGGCATGTCACTCCTTCCTCATGTGCTTTTTCGAGGTGGTGGTAGAAATCCATCGCGATCTTGATGGCACTAATGCCTTGATCAGGCACGGACCCATGGGCTGCCCTCCCGGAAACCTTGATTCGTTCAAATAGAACGCCCTTATGCCCACGGACAGGAATCATCCTGGTTGGCTCGCCTAGAATCGCCTTGTCGAATAATCGCGCATGCGATGAGGAAGCGAATGCATCCGCCCCTCGCAATCCCACCTCCTCGTCAACGGTGAACAAGAGCCCGATTACACGGTCTTGCTTGGTTGCTTCATTTATGGCATCGATATAGGATAGAAACGAAACGATGAAAGCTGCAAGTGCTCCCTTCATGTCACTCGTACCACGCCCATGCAGGATCTCCTTTCCATCGTCCCCATTACCGATCCATGGTTTGAAGGGATCACTATGCCATGTATCCAAGTCACCAGGATGCACTACATCCATGTGACCACAGAATAACAATCCTTCCCCTTTGAATCCGGCTTTTTTTTCACGCGTGATTCCTTGGATAGTTCTTGGCAGGATTAGGAGATTATCCCTGCCATCCTCTAAACCAGTGTCAATGAAAACCATTTTAACGGGTTTATCTTGAAAAAATTCTTCCAACCAATGTAAAATGCCTGTTTCCCATTCCGGTGAACCATCGGAACGAATAGAAACGAGTGTCTTTGCCAATTCCAAGACCTGCACTTCCGATAACATTTTTAACCCTTCATCCCATCATAGTATCAACCGGTCGTGCTGGAACCCACGAGTGTAGTTTAGTCATCTGGTTCTACTATCTTCGTTACATTAACAATATTTCGAGGAGGCAATACATTGGCAGAACCCGGACCACCGATAGATAAGCGCTTGGTAACCTTGAAACCCCCGACCACTTGCACCCATCCAAAGACCATCCTGTGCTTCTTCTGGCTTTCAACCATGCTATGCGTTGGATTGGGATGGTCCTATTATTACATTGTCCTGCGATGGTGGTGGATCATTTTCCTTCTACCCTTCGAGATGCTTGCGATGGGTTATGCATTCATCATGAGTAGCTTCCTGCTCGTGAAGATTGCTATCAGCCGCTTGGAACGCAGGAGCCCGCCAAGAGAGGGATGGTTCCAGAAGGATAGCCAAGACATGAAGGATTACATGGCACGCCATTTCTTCAAGTATTATGCCCTCTGGCTGGCGAGGAATGCCACCTTCCCATGGATCGACAAGATCGCGTACACCATGTTTGGTGTGAAGGTGGGAAAAACCGTGGTACTTCATGAAGCTTGGGTCGATACGGAACTGGTGGATATTGATGATTATGCAATGGTCGGCATGGGAAGCTCAGTGATGAGCCATTGCCTATACAAGGACCACGTGCTTGTCAAGAAAGTAATGATAGATGCACAGACGGTTGTAGGTGCCTTTACCATCCTGGCACCTGGTGTACATGTTGGATACGGGAGCGTGCTTGGCGCTAATTCTGGAACATTGTTGGACCAACACATTGAACCCCGGTTCCTCTACGCGGGTAATCCCGCGAGAAAGCTGAAGGAAGTGTGAATTTCACGAGGGAACCCGCATGGCACCGCCCTGCACGCTCAAGATGGGACCCATAACCAATTGCACGTGTCCATCGAACCTATATCGTCTCGTGGCGATACTCATTGCTTGGTTGGGGGCTATCCCGACTTTCATCATGGAATGGATCTATTTCGGGATCCTTTTCAAGTGGAATCCCCTTGGATGGCGTTTCATGTCCGATTTCCTGTCCCTGATAGGAAATATAGAACCTTGGTTTTCAGTGGTAGCTTGGCTTGTTTTTCCATTAAACTTGCTCGCTGCGTACTATGTATACGTGCTTTGTAGCGTCCAAGTTGCAAGGTTTTTTCTATTCTTGGAAAATCATAGACATGAACCTAAAGAAGGGATTTTTCCCCGTGATTTATCTGATCCGGACTATTTCCACTGGAACGCGAGGCGATACATCAAGAAATTTCCGGCGTGGCTCGTGAAGCTCACGCCTTTTCCTTGGATGCGTCGTAGCTACATATACAACAAGCTTGGGGCAAAGATTGGAAAACATGTTGGCAACCTCGATGCGTGGATCGATCTAGAATTCGTCACGATTGAAAATGGAGTGGCAATGGGATGCCAAGTTGCCATTACCAGCCATTACTTCACCAGTAAGTACTTGATCGTGAAATCAGTACATGTCGGGCGTGAATGCCTCGTGGGAGAGCGGGTACGTATCTCGCCAGGGACCATCATGGAAGAGAATGCCGTACTTCTTGCGAAATCGGTTACAAAGCTTGACCAACATATCAAGCCAGGTGAAATTTTTGGTGGGAATCCCGCAGGCTTGATCAAGGTCAGAGAAGAATGATCTAAAGCTTGGGATGGATTTCCCTTTATTCGTGAGCGTATTCGGTGCACGCTGCTTGAATGTTCACCGCACGTGCACCACCAAGTTCGTGTTCCATAGATCCAACATTCTTAGCAATGCATTCTCGAATTGGTGCCAATGAAAACCATGTTCCCGCCATAATTTCCATCCCGTTTCTCGTGGTGGCCATGCATGATCCTTCTCTGGGCAACACACGGGAAAAGACCATGCCCGGCACCCGGTAGCACTTAAATTTTTATTAGCATGGACATATTAAATGTTATTAGGTCATGTATTTTTCAGTCCCTTGGAAAAATGACATGGAAATTCATGTGTTTCAAGATTAATTCCCCGCTTTACTTGTACATGCAAGTAACTCATAGTAAAAGATTAGTATGGTGAATAAACCATGGTGGATTGGACAAAGGTAGAGCAAAAACCAGATAAGGACACTAAAGTAAAAGGACAGGTGCTCCTGGACTTCCGGACAAAGGTGCGCGACCAGACCGTTGAAATAAATAATCTCAACAACACTATCAAGGGTTTGACCACTGAAAAGGAAACTCTTGAGGCTAACCTGCAGGATGCTAACAGCAAGATCCAAGCACTTGAAAGCAAGATCACGGAACTCGAAGCCACGATACAGGAACGCGATAGCACCATCAAATCGGCCGCGAACACGAAATCGGAGCTCGAAGGCAAGATCCAAGAATTAGAGCAGGAAATTACTAGCCTGAAGGCAAAAATTGAAGAGCTATCATCGGCAAAAAGCAACTTGGAATCCGAGAAGGAGGATCTCACGTCGAAGGTTGCCATGCTAGAGCAGAAGATAGACTCGCTCAATTCTCAAATACGCGAACTCACCAACGGTAACGAGAGCAAATCAAGCGAGATAGAATCTCTGCAATCAAAGATATCCGACCTGAATGGCCAGCTTGACGAGGCAAAATCCAATATTTCAAGCAAGGAGTCCAAGATCACGGCTCTAGAGCAAGAAAAGGGACAATTATCATCCGACAAGGCAGAACTTGAAGCAAAAGTTGCCAGCATGGAGGAACAGCTCGCGCAGAAGGATGCAGAGATACAGAAACTAGTTGCCGAGAAGGAAGAGCTCACCTCTGCAGTTACAGAAAAGGAAGGTGTCATCGCGGAACAAGATGCCAAGATTAAGGAGCTAGAACCTGTTTCTCCCGAGGCAGATCTCACGGACGAGACCCGCATCATATGCCCGATGTGTAACAATACCGATATCAAGACGGTTGAAGATAAGAGCAAGGTCCTGTCATACGTGGGACATATACCCATATATGCCAAGAAACATATCTGCAAGAAATGCAGTTACGAATTTTCTTGATCACTCGACCGCCACCCGGTAATTTTCCTTCGTTCTTTTTTACAATTTTCTTTCCATCAACTTTTCAAGGTAACTTCTGGCACCAGCTTCGCAAATCAACTCAAGCGCCAAGATTTATCAGGAATCTTATCTATGAAATGATCAACCCAATTTTATACCACATGGGTTTTAGGAACCTGGTGAAAGAGTATGGCGATAAAACCAACTTCAGAACTATTAAAAATGCTGAATCAAGGTGTTGCGAGAGAATTACAAGTTTCAGTGCAGTACATGCTCCAGCACTTCAAGATGGAGAGAATTCTAAGGAAAGTGCGCAAGGAAAACATTCTGCTTGAGGGAACCACCTATGAATCCCTTGGTGGGATTTTGAAACAGATGGCCATCGAGGAGATGAAACATCTCGCTGACATTATGGAAAGGATTTATTATCTTGGAGGAAAAGCAACAACGAAATCCGATAAACCCCAAATCGGGGAAAATCTCAAAGATTTCATGGAATTCGGTTATAAAGCAGAAGAAGAAGCTCTTGAACTATACAGGAAGGTGATCACCGAGGCAGAAAAAATAGGAGACTGGGAAACTGCCGAGATGTTCAAGGAAATTTACCGCCAGGAAGAAGAGCACCTGTACACCTTCGAGGAATATCTCACGGTGGATATCACCGAACCCGAGGGACCCGAAGACGTGCCAACCGATTCCGTCAAGATTTACACTGATGATTATTTCGAGCTTCTAAACAAGGCGGTGGCTGCGGAGATCTCTGCAATCGTTCAATATACCAACCAGCATGAAAAGGCAAGCAAGTTGGCACTTCGCAAGAAGGAAAAGCCCATGGAAGTCATCAAGTCCAAAAATAAAGCGTCCGTGATATCAGATCTCTTGAAGGAGGTGTTCATGAAAGAGATGGATCACCTTGAAATGATCTCCGAGCGCATTTACTTGCTTGGTGGGGAGGCAGTCTACAATCCATACCCACTACCCGTGATAGGTGAAACCGTCGATGACTTCTTGCGGCTCGACAAGAAGGCGGAAGATTATGCAATTGTCTTGTACCGCCAAATCGTTGCAGAAGCTACTAAATTGGGTGACACCGTGACCAAGCGCATGTTTGAATCAATCTTGGAAGATGAGGACCAGCATTATTGGATGTTCGACGATTATTTCTAGACTTGCGTTATTTCCATCTTTCTTTCTTCTTTTAAACAACTCTTGTAATTCCTCGCTGGAAAGTATCATTCACACCCTTCATGGCCCTTCATGATGGTTGCAATCTCGCCAGCAATCGATGGAATGAGGCGATCATCGGTTAGGATCTCCCGAGCACCTGCGATCTTGTAAAATGGCTTCCGAAGGTACAGTAAGCGATTGATCTCGGCTAGTGGGTCCGGGCATGCAAGCAACGGGCGTTTATCTTTACCATCCTGCATGATTCGTGCTAGGATGGTACTGGGTGAGGCGATCAAGTGAAAGAAATCCGAGTGTTGACGAAGGTAAAGGAAATTGATGTAATTCAACATCACTCCACCTCCCAGGGAAATAACAGAGCGGCGCACGTCTTGTAATTCTTTGCAAACGGCAATTTCTAACTCCCTAAACCGGATTTCACCATCATCCTTGAATATTGCCGGTATGGACTTGCCTGCTTTCTTGACGATAAGATCATCCGTCTCTATGAATTCCATGTCAAGTGTATTGGCAAGCACCTTTCCGACGGAAGTCTTGCCAGTTCCCATGAAGCCGAGCAAGCAAGCATTGCGATCCATGTCATGCATCCACAGGTATGAAGGGAGGGAACCAAGATAAAGCTTTTAATTAACCAAGGCAAGCTTTGGTCCATGGTGATATCTGCAAGAACCGGGGTGCTATGCGTCATTGGAAATCCGATCGAGCATTCCATGAGTCCGAAGATGCATAACGCAGCGATAACCGCTCTTGATTTGGATCTCGTGTACATGGCATTTAATGTGCCCCCCGGTAGACTGGAAGGCGCTATCGCCGGAATCAAGGCACTCGGGATTATCGGTGCGAACGTGACCATCCCCCACAAGATTAACGTGATGCAGTACTTGGACGAGATACACCCCCTCGCAAGAAATATCGGCGCGGTAAATACCATCACTAATGTCGATGGAGTATTGCTGGGTTCCAACACGGATGGACTTGGAGCCATGAAGGCACTGAAAGAATGCAATGTCGAATTGGATGGCATGAACATTGTGATAGCGGGGGCGGGTGGAGCTGCGAGGGCTCTTGGATTCACCCTTGCTCCCGAGGTTTCCCGGATCTCCATCCTTGCAAGGCGAGAGAGAAAATCCAAGCAGCTTGCAAGGGATATCAAGATGGCAAATGATAGCACGGATGTCGAGGGATTTTCCATGGCTCCTTCGATAATCACACGCCAAGTGAGATCTTGTGACTTATTCATCAACGCCACACCCGTTGGAATGCATCCCAACGAAAGTGAATGCATCTTGGAGAACGATTGGCTGCAACCAAATACTTGCGTGTTTGATCTTGTCTATAATCCCTTGGAAACTAAATTGCTTGAAATGGCAAAGGCAATCGGTTGCAAGATAGTGCATGGCTTGGACATGCTCGTGTATCAAGGAGCAGTTGCCTTCGAATCATGGACGGGAATATGTCCACCAATTAGTTCCATGAAACAAGCTGCACTTGTTGCACTTGATAATCGCAAGTAAACTACCCCTCCCTAACTAACTAACTAAAGGACGTGGTTTCCTCGGGGGTTTACGGATGAAAATCCACCACCAAACTGGCGTTCGTGGCTTCCGGGTGGTAAACGCGTGAATTCCTACCGGCTCGAAGGCGGGGCCTGTTTCGTGGAACTAAAATTCTTAAATAGTCCAATTGTGGTAAGCTGAATAGGAGCCTATACAAATTGCATATCAAGAGGTAATGAGCGTGAATTATTCCATTGAAGATGCCGAGAAGCAATACATGCATGATTTCATCAAGGATATTATAGATAAGTTCGGCCCTCGCATGCCGGGATGCGAGAGCGAGACAGCGGCTGCAGAATACATCAAGGAAGAAATGTCAAAGTACTGCACTGAAGCACACACCGAGAAATTCAAATTTCATCCGCGGGCATTTCTGGGATGGATAAAGATCGTGATTGGCTTGGTCGCTGTTTCCGTTATCCTGTATTTATTGCTTCCATTCATCACCAGTGATGCAATCATGGAAATGTTATTAATAAGTGCATCCGTTGTCTTGAATGCCATCGCGTTCATCATCATGTGGAAACAATTCTTCAGTTATGATGAATTCATCGATAAACTATTCAAGGAAACGGAATCATTGAATGCGGTTGGCACGATCAAGCCCAAGGGAGAAACGCGAAGGCTGATCATCTTTTCGGGACATCATGATTCTGCACGGCAGTTTAACCTGCTCAAGTGGATGAAACACGGGTATGCAATAGTCATCTTCCTTGGACTCGGGTTCATGTTCTTGTGGATGCTACTTTCCGTGCTGTCCCTGGGTTTGGGTATTTTCGGTTTCAACGGGATGTTCTTTTACAATTTCATAAAGTGGCTTTTCTTTATCCTGGGAATTCCATGCTTGATCCTCTTGGCATTTTTCATCTGGCCCGGTGATCGAGCCAATACAGTGCCTGGTGCAGTCGATAACCTTTCCGCGGTAGCAGTTATCTTGGGATTGGCAAGATATCTCAAGGAACATCCAGATCAAATACCTGAATCCACGGAAATAAGAATCATCTCGTTCGGGTGCGAGGAGGCGGGATTGCGGGGCGCATACAGGTACGTGGAACAACATCTCGAAGAACTCAAGCGTCTCAAAGCAGAGGTTGTTAACATGGATATGGTGTATGATCCCGAAAACCTGAATATTTTCGTGAAGGAATCCACAACCAGGACAAAGCACTCACCGAAGGTGATCGATAAATTAAAACAAGCAGGAAATATCACCAGTACTCCGATTCGTGAGTTTGGTATAAATTCCCTGGAAAAATTCGTGGGAACGATAAGTGGTGGAACGGATGCAGCAGCGTTTTCAAAGGCGGGAATCGATGCAGCTAACTTTGGCACCATAGATCTCACCCACGTGGTCCGGTATTATCACCAACCTGAGGACGATATCGATCAAATCAACAAGGATGCCTTGGAAAACGCAGTTAAGATACTTATCGGGTACCTGCAGGTATCCAAATAATGAAGCACGCA
>WJJB01000222.1 GCA_014729935.1 Candidatus Bathyarchaeota archaeon
GTCCAATAAGTTCCATGAAACATGCGAAGTGGATGATATCTCATCGAATTTCATTCATTACTACCGAAAAAACCAGAGAAAAACATGAAAGATGCGAAATGGGAACAAAACAACAGCGAAAGGGTTCCAGGAGAGTACCATATCTAGGAAAGATAACCACCAAGTGGTGTCCTAAATGCGACATGCCATTGATAAGGGGAACAGAGTGCCCTGATTGTGGTACAAAGCTTGAATCCCCTCATATTGCCCCCCCCGGGGATGTAAAAATTGCATTTGAATACGATAAGGATCTCATCCGTCAAACCTGTGATGAAATGTTTGGAAAGGGTATCGGTAACTACCTGATTCCAAGCTCTTCCGTGATCTTGCTTAATAAAATAGGGGATCTCGATTTAAATTATCAAGTATTTGAACATGGAAAAAGGATTGGGAATTTTACATACGATATAATGCAAGGAGAATATAAATTCTTCCCGACGCTTGAAGGTGCAAAGATCATATTCAAATACTTGTCAACAATAGACGCATTCAATCAAGAAACAACCTTGCCCCGCTTTTTCGTGGAGTACACCTTAGAAGCGGAAAAATATGCTGTAAAGGGATTGAGTATCTTGGCACCGGGTATCAAGAAAATCAACACCCTTGTGAATTACAAGGATCCCTGCATCGTTATCTCACGTAATGGCTTGATCGGGGTGGGATATTTCACGGCGGATCAAGAAGAGATTGAACGAATGCTTGAAGAAAATTATGGAAAGATCGCGAAACTAAAGGAATATGGAGAGGCCATCCCGCTAGCTGAAATAAGCAAGCAGGAAATTTACCCCCCCGTCACGATCGATGATGTCATCACGATTAATAGCCAGTTCATCTCCAAAAACGAGGAAAGTGCAATATCATTTATTAGGAAGACTGTTAAAAGACACGATCTTCCCGTCGCAGTAGCATACTCGGGGGGAAAGGATAGTTTAGCCACCTTATTACTTGTTCTAAAAGCATTTAACACCACGAGAGAAGAGCGTATACCATACATTTTCTTCGCGGATACTGGATTGGAACTTCCCGAGGTGCTCGAAAACGTTGATTCCGTGATCAACTGGGTAAATGATAAAATGAAGGCGAAAATAGAATCTGCTGGAAAGAAATTCTGGGAACTCGCACGGTTATTTGGGCCGCCTGGAAGGGATTTCAGGTATTGTTGCCATGCGTTGAAAGCGTCCCAAATAAATGAGATCGTAGATGCCATTATTAGTGAAAGTGATCGTGACATTGAACGGATTCTTGTGTTCTTGGGGCAAAGACGATATGAAAGCTTTTCTAGGGCAAAAGATGGAAAAATTTACGTTAATTCATACATTCCAAAGCAAATTATTGGCGCACCGATCAAGGATTGGAATGCATTTGAAGAATGGTTATATTTATTACGCGAAAAGATGAGAGATCCATCCCTTCCAATCAATTCCCTTTATTTCCATGGACATGATCGCTTGGGATGTTACTTGTGCCCCGCACAGAACTTGGCGGACATGGAAAGAACTGGCAACACCCATCCCGACTTGTATAATAATTGGATCAGTTTTCTACACCAATATCAGCAAGAGCACGGTTTCCCACTGGAGTGGATAAAATATGGATTATGGAGATTCAAGGAATATACAGGCCAGTGGAAAATATTCGTCGAAGCTCTTCCCAAGGCAGTTATCCCTCAAAGAAGAGAACGGGAGAAATCGCTTGAGGAAGTGAAACTCATGATAACCCGAGGGGTGAGCCCATGTACTTCAGGAGGCTTCTCAGTGAAGGCGAAAATATCGATTCCTCCAATGTTGGAAGAATTTTACCCTTGGTTTCTACTCTTGGATAAACGGGGGGAAATGGATGCAGATTCCGGGGTGATTTATCTTGATAGGAATGAAATCAAGTTTATCCTGTTCGCGGATGGTGCCATCTTCATGCAATTCCATGATGGAAAGCTCGAATATCGGGCATTCCTCCAACATTTCTTGGGATTGGTAGCAAGGAGCATGTTTTGCAAGAAATGCGGGGTTTGTGTCAACGTTTGTCCCACCCAATCAATAAAAAATGACAAGAATGCACTCCTATTTAACCAAGATAAATGCTTGGGTCTGAAATGCCAGCAATGCACGGAACACTGCCCCATATACCACGTGATTAGGAACAATATCATTGAAGTCGGTGAAAATGAGGATGGAAGTATCACGGGATGATATCAAGAATGCAAATATCATTTGGGATTATCACCACGTGCATCACGAAGTAAAACCATGCGATTGCATTCTTGGACTTGGAAGCAATGACATCAGGGTGGCAAGCAGGGTTGCGGAGCTGTATCTGAGCGGATTTGCACCGTTAGTTTTTTTCTCCGGTGGATTGGGAAACTTCACAGAGGGAGTTTGGAATGAACCTGAAGCACGGATTTTTTCCAAGATAGCGATGGATATGGGAGTACCAAGTGAAAAAATTCTAGTCGAAGACCAATCAACCAATTCAGGTGAAAACTTGGAATTCACCCGGCAACTCTTGGAATCGAATGATATCAACCCGAAGTCATTTTTACTGGTCCAAAAACCTTTTATGGAACGGAGAGCATATGCAACTTTTAAGAAATTAATGCCCAACAAGGACGTGATAGTAACCTCACCTAAAATTTCCTTTTTAGACTACCCGAACGAATATATATCGATGAATGAATTAATAAATACCATGGTCGGCGATCTCCACAGGATCATGAAATATCCCTCGATGGGATTCCAGATTGCACAGGAAATTCCATTGGAAGTTAAAAAAGCGTTCAATAGCCTTGTTTCCAAGGGATTTATTAAACATTTACTTGCTCCAAGTTGACCTGAACATTCAAGTGATTGAAGAACGAATTTGAACTACCATTGCGTGATCGTGAGATAAAGGATCGCCATTCCACCAAAATGGAGTTATCCTTGAATGACGACAATAACTGAAAAGCCTTCAGCACTTGTGACCGGAGCCCATGGACATTCAGGGTCCTTTCTTGTAAAGACTTTGATCGAAAGGGGATGGCAAGTTACAGCAACAGATCTTCCATCAGGGAAAAGGAGTAAATTGATCACTAAGGAGCGAGTTCTTGTTAATCACAATAACGGTGATCCAATTTATCGGCTGGATGAAGGAGCAGGCATGAGATTCATCCCAGCAGATCTCACGGTGAAGTCATCAATTTCTCGAGTATTTAAGGGTAAAAGATACAAGGCTATTTTTCACACTGCTTCCCTTTATGATTATTTCGCCGAATACGACGTATTGAAAAGAGTAAATGTGGAAGGATTAGCCAATTTATTAGAAATATACATGGAATATTGTTCAGAACGTGGTCTATCCAAGTCTGAATTCCCTCGATTCCTTCATTGGTCAACATGTGGAGTGTATGGTGAACCAACATACAAGAAATGGAATCAACCGTGTACCGAATCGTGCCCATATAACCCACCTAATGATTATAGCAAGACGAAGGTCGCTCAAGAAAGAATGTTGCATGCTTGGCAAGAAAAACATGACATTCCCGTTATCATCCTCAGACCGGCACCCATTTATGGCCCCAGGCAATCATATGGTGCTTTCCACTTGTTTTATATAGTGAACAAGGTGGGATATATTCCTATCATTCACATTTACCCTAGAAAGAAAAGATTACGCATGCCCATGGTTCACGTGGAGGATCTAACCAATGCAGCAATATTCTTGGCTGAATATCAAGATGATAAAATTTTGGGGGAAGCATATAACATTGTTGATGATTGCCCATATCAAGAGGACTTCGAGGAAGCATTAGCAGAAATAATGGATGTGGATTACCATTACATGCCCATGTTGTGGTGTATCTATAAACCCTTGGCTCGACTTGCTTTCAAGCTCGCTGTTAGGCAGGGAAAGCATTTTAGTAAACGAGGAAAGAGACCCCCAGTTGATCCCCCCATGGTCGAATATGCCACCCACCAGTATTACTTTTCTAATGAGAAAATACGCTCTCTTGGATTTAAATTCAAGTACAGGCATGGATTTGAAGGTATCAGGGAAACTGCACGATGGTATTTCATACATGGATGGTTAGAAAACGAAAATGATGGACCCATTACTAAAACTTAGGTGCTAAATTATGGGATTTACCTCAACAATCGTGTATTTATTCATGACAGGAATTTGTATCCAATATTTATACAGGAAAAAGTTAAGAAAAAGAAATAAAGACGCGAAAATATTTTTCGGTAGTTTCTTGATTGCCAGTATATGGATATACCAATTTCTCGTGTATTTCGATGTATTAACCATTTTTAGTTGGTTTTCATGGATTCCAGAGCAAGATGGTGCTACTTATTTATGGAATAGCTGGCAATTCTGGCAATTCTTTGGATCATCACCCCGAATAATTCCATCCCTGGGAATGGGATATCCTGCTTTTTACATTGCACTGGGATATCCACTTTGGTTCAACCTGGGAATAAAGGTGGGAAAGCTCTTATATGGGAATAAAGTGCACGAGAGAGGAATGAGCTGGTTCTTTGAACCAGCCAAGGATGTTGATGAGCCGGGACTCGCCTGATGGTTTAATATCATCAAGTTGGATGGATTGTTTGATAAGTTGCCGGTCTATCGTGTTCCATAGTTATGTTCGTCACGTGGCTCAAGCAAACGGAGCCGCCCAGTCACCAGCCAACGGGGATTGATTACTCCACGACCTGAACGTTGCACACGAAGGCACGTTAGTCCATTTGGATTCCGGCCGAGTTGTA
>WJJB01000223.1 GCA_014729935.1 Candidatus Bathyarchaeota archaeon
ACGATGGAGCAGGAATTCTTGATGCCCCTAGCTTTTGTGGCAGCTTGAAATGGGAAGCGAGATATTTGTCGGAGCCGGATTAAAATGTGGTCGATGATAATTATCAAGTTCCCCCGATACTGCTAAAGGACGTGGCTTTCTGGCGGAAAACGGGTAAAATACCACGGCAACGAGCGAGATAAGCTTGGCAATGCCGTAATAGATTTTTTCAAGCATCGGATCCATCGTGAACTGGGTCGGGAGTGCTGCAATGATCCCTGCAGTGAACGCGAGAAAGGCCAACCCGAGGAATAACAAGCTTTTTGCACGCCTTTGCCTGTACTTGACCAAGAGCACGATGGCGAGGATCAAGGCGATAGCACTCGTGATCCCTCCAATAATGGTCATCAGGGGATTGAACCAATCAGCCCGCCAGAACGCACTTGGGTTTCGGTAAAAATCAAGAAAACCCACTATCATGCACCATTTCACCACCATGTCTCATTTACAAATCACCTACTCATGGTACACGCTCTGGTTTTATCTATCTTGCGAAACAATCCCAGTCACTCGTGATGAAGTTCGCTTCATGCCATGGAAGTCGGGTCGCACCCCGCCACGCAGCTCACGTCCATGGCTCGCGCGAGTCCTGCCCGCCTTCACCGTTGGCAGGTAATCCCGTCAATCAAGGCAATGCACGTGGTAAACCGTGACGCCCTTGCTAGTTAAATCATGAATGTGGCTTTCGGTAAGGAAAAATAAGGGAAAGGAATGGAACGAACCCAGCAAAAGTATCTTGGAGTGATTTGATGCAACCATGAACGTTCTAACTTGCATCCATGGTGATATCTATGATTCGCTGGGTTTCCTTGGCGATCTCGGGGGGAAGCTCGCTGAAATCAAACGAGAGGAAACCATTGATGATCATTGAAGTAGCCTCGTCCTCGGTTGCGCCCCTTGCTTGCAGGTATTGAATTTCTTCTTGTGCAATCTTGCCAACGGCTGCCTCGTGGGTGATATCAACCTCGGTATTCGACGCATCAAGCTCCGGGATGGAATCAATCCGGGCATCGTTTGATAGGATCATGCCCCTGCACTCCAAGTGCCCTTTAGCGTTATCACCGTTACCCGTTATCAATCCCCTTGCAATAATCGTGGAGGCATCGGTGGCAATGGCCCTCGTGATCATTTCCGCAGAAGTGTTACGCCCGTCCAGTATGGCCCTAGAGCCAACATCAATATATGACTTCTCCTTACCAAATACCATGGTCTGGAACAAGACCCTGGAGTTGTCTCCCTTCAGGTACGCGATTGGGTTGGATTGGATGGCTTTCACTGGCTTGAGGATCACGTAATTGTTGATGAATTGAGCACCCTCTTCTAGATAAATGGCGGATCGAGGGCGCACCTCGATGCCTTCCTCCCATTCATGGATCATAGTGAAGGTAATCTTGGCATTTTTCTTCACGTAGAATTCACTGATGCCCTCGTGCAGGGCACGCGAGATCCCGTGTTGCGCTGCACATCCCGTCACGATGTTCATCTCTGAGCCTTCCTCGGCAATGATGATGTTATGCACAACCTGCTTGGATCCCCCGCCGCGCATGTACAAGCATGTTTGAACGGGTGCTTTCTCGATGTGGCCGGCAAGGGACCGGATGAAGTAACCTTGCACCTTCTCGACCTTGGCGGCATCCTCGGTGTATTGGTCCAAGTCCCTTGGAACGACATTCCAGCTGTATTCTCGGCCTAACCATTCATGCTTGTCCAAGGCTGCTTGGATGGGCATGACCTCGACATTCGCCGAACGTTCTTGGCAAAAACTCACCGATTGGTCCTGTTGCAAGTAGGTACCGGCACTTTGCTCTGCCTCCACCATGAGACCAACACGCCGCAATTCTTCCTTCATTTCTGGTGATAATTCATTCAATGACTTGATTTCTGGCTGGCAATCGTCACCTTCGGTGAATTCCGAGGGATCCAGATCCAGCTCGTTCTTCGTACCCTTCATGATTGTTCAACCTCCTGCTCCTGGGTATTAACGAGGCAGGTCTTGACGCACTTGTCAAACCCGTTTTCCAGGATGGCATCCAAGATTTCTTTCGGTTTGCCAGAGCAGAGCAAGTTTCCCTCGCACATGACATGTGCCCTATCAGTGTCGATATAGTTTAGCATGAACCCGAGATGCGTGATGATGAGTCCTGCTTTCCTGCGCTTGTTCGGGATTTCTTCCCGTTGTAAGAACTCGCTCAATTCATTTCCGAGTAACTGGACATTCTCGACATCAACACCCGAATCGGGTTCATCAAGAAGCAAGAAATCTGGATCTTGCAACATGATCTGCATGACTTCCGAGCGCTTCTTCTCGCCACCGCTGAATCCCAGGTTCACGTCTCGTTGGAGGAATTGGTCAACGTTCAGCCTGCTAGCCAGTGATCTCGTCTCGGTTGCCACCTCATGGCTTTTCCGCTTCAAGGCAAGATTGGCAATATCGTTAAGCTTGATACCCCTGATGGCAGGTGGATATTGGAATACCACGCCAATGCCCATGTTCACTCTCTCATCAATGCTCATTCCCGTGATATCCTGTCCCTTGAACTTGATTGTACCCCTTTCCACGTTGTATCCCGGGAGGCCAAGAATAGCCGAGACGAGCGTGGATTTCCCGGATCCATTCGGCCCGAATAATACGTGGACTTCGCCCTCGCTAATATGCAGGTTTAGGTCCTTGAGGATGGCTTTCCTCGAGCCTCCATTGCCAACCGATACAGTGAGATTCTCTATATGCAACATGGTTTGCTTCTCCTTTAATTTGGTTGCTTCGATTGCTTCTGGTATCATGGAGGGATCCATGAGTTATCAAGGTACCACTTAATTAGAAACTGGTCATGTATACACGTGCTAATATTTTAGAAATTTAATTATCCATCGTGGTGCGTCACATGAGAAGGCTGTACATACCAAGGGAACGTGAAGTCGAAATTCAAGATATACCCGACACGGAGCCTGCAGAAGGCGAAATAAAGGTGAAAATGTCATATTGCGGGATTTGCGGGAGCGACGTGCATGCATATAAGGGTCTACACCCCTTCGTGCCTTTACCGGCAACGCCAGGGCATGAAGGATCGGGAATAGTAACCGCGCTTGGGCCAGGAGCCGGAGATTCAGATTCCAGGATCAAGGTGGGTGATAAGGTGACGTTCGAGCCAAATCTCGTGTGTGGTGAGTGCCATAATTGCAGGATTGGCCGATATAACATATGCGAGAACCTCAAGGTAATGGGATGCCAGAGTCATGGAATGCTCCAAGATACGTTCGTGGCTCCTGCTGGAAAGGTAGTGAAGCTACCAAGTGATATGTCCTTGAAGGATGCGGCGTTAACGGAGCCCCTCGCTGTTGGATTGCATGCGGTGCGACGATCCGGCATCCAAGTTGGATTTAACGTTGCCATCATTGGTGCTGGAACCATTGGGTTGAGCGTGCTACAATTCGCCCATTTATCTGGCGCAGGGAATATCATCGTATCCGATCTGATTGACAAGCGGCTGGAAATCGCAAAGCAACTCGGCGCGACCCACGTGGTAAATCCCAAGGAGGCACCACTTCATGAATACGTGAAAAACGCCAAGGATATCCTTGGTGATGCCGGGATCGATATCGTGTTTGAATGCGTTGGTGTTGAGGCATCCATGAATGAATCACTCAAGGTGGTGCGAAAGGGAGGAACCATCATGATTCTTGGAGTTTTTGGCAAGCCAGTTAACAATTTCAATGCGGCTTGGGTCCAAGATCGTGAATTTAACATCAAGGGATCCCTCATGTACACCATGAGGGACATCAAGGATACCATTACTGCAATCCATGATGGTAGGGTAAAAGTTACCCCCATGATCACGTCCGTGGTTCCACTTGATGATGGTTCCAAGGCATTCGAAATTGCCGATGAGGATGCAGCCAACCAAGTCAAAGTCCTCGTGGAAATCAATCCAAGCAAAGGGGAAGGATGAGTGGAAACCATGTCCCCAGATATCGTTTGTGCCGGGGAGATGCTCGTGGAGATCATGCGGGATCGACCGGGGATCACCCACGCGGAACAGGGACTTTATAGAGGACCTTTTGCTAGCGGAGCGCCAGCTATCTTCATCGATTCAGCCGCTAGGATGGGTGCCCCCGTGAATATGTCCACCGGGTTCATCGGGGTGACTGGTAAGGACGCCTTCGGCAATGTCATAATCTCAAAGCTAGAGCGAGATGGTGTTGATGCATCCCAGGTACGCGTAGATCCCGATCATGCCACGGGAGTTGCATTCGTGCAATATAATGAGGATGGGTCCAGGAAATTCATCTTCTCAAAGGGTGCTGCGGGGTTACTGCATCCTGACGATATCAAGACGACGTTCATGAAAGATACCAAGGTATTTCATGTCATGGGTAGTGCCTTGTCTATTTCTACATCTTCCAAGAATGCCGTGTTAAAGGCTGTTGATTTAACCTTGAATGCTGGAGGGTTCATCTCTTTCGACCCGAACCTTCGGGTGGAAATGATGCCCTTGGACGAAATCCTTGACACGTGCAAACCCGTCATCGAGAAAACCCGCGTGCTCCTGCCAAGTGGCGAGGAGGCATCCATGCTGACGGGTGATGATGATCCCATGATGGCATGTGAAACCTTGCTGCAGGAGGGCCCCGAGATCATCGTGCTCAAGCAAGGAAAGGATGGCTGCACGGTTTTCACCAGTGAGGGCACTACAAGGGTACCGGGATTCTCCGTGGAAGAGACTGATCCAACCGGAGCAGGTGATACCTTCGGCGGGGCTTTCATTGTCGAGTTATTGCAAGGGGTTCCTCCGGTGGATGGCGCGCGGTTTGCCAATGCTGCAGGTGCTTTGAAGGTAACGCATTTCGGTCCCATGAGTGATGATGCCCGAGATGACGTGTTATCGATGCTGTAAAATGATTCCTAGCTACTTCCCTCCAAATTAGGTAGCATCTATCAAAAAAAGAAAGGAAAAAGGCACTTTCATGCCAAAATATTACTTCAATCTATAGGAAAGGCACCAAGACAGCTCCCAAGATCACCACTGTAATGATGACTCCAAGTGCCACCTTTGTTGTTGAAATGGCCTTGTTCGCTCGATAGAGCAGGAGCATGATTATCGTGACTGCCGTGATTAAAATGATACCCATGAGCAGTTCCTGCGTGAAATCGAGTCCACCTACCACTTCATCGATGACCACCGTGGTGATCTCCACGATGGCGTACACGAGCAATGGATTCATGCCATATGCCTTGAATAAAATAATGCGTCCCTTGTTGATCACGTTCAGGTCATCGAATTCATTCTCATCGTAATCAAACAGGATGAACACCATGCTAGCCATGATGCATACCCCAAGGCTGATAACCGCCCAGGACATGGTGGACTGGCGCTTGTTGGGATATCCCCCGGGGATAAGCCATAGAAGGGCACCAATGGCCAAGTTTGCGACACCGAGATATAGCATGTACTTGTTCTTGGTCTGTTCATCTTTCTCCTTGTCCAAGATGTAAAATTCGCCAATCACAGAGGAGATGAGGGTGATAGGAATCAGGATGAAGATGGACCCGAGAATGCCCCCATGAACGCTCTTGATGGCATATTGTCTCCACAGGGTCTCGGGGATCATGATCATGACTTGGTAGAAAACCATCATGGCGTACGAGACTATCAACCTAATATTCGTTGGCAGGAACAGGAACGGGATGCATGCGAGTCCCACGAAGCCGATGGATATGACCACGTCCCATCGAACAACATACCATTCAACACCAGGTGCAATTTCCTTCACCTCGCCGAAGATGGGATCCCCGCTGATGATGGCTGGGATGAGGATGAATAGAATGCCAACAGCAAAGATCAACCCCCATCGTAAGAGCGCGTTTAATAACGCGGGCTTGGTTCCTTTCTTCTGGCACCGCTTGTGGAAGGAAACAGCCATCAACAAGCCAAGGATGAAGAAGAATGCCGGAACCCCCACATCATACAAATTCATCCATTTTGCATTGGTAGAATCCGGCGGGTGTTCCAAGAAGAAGTTTGCGAACCAGTTTCCCTCCCGCCAAGCACTTGGAAGGATGGATGTGAGAACCAGGAAAAACATCACGAAACCCCGAGCCTGGTCTATCCAGTTTATCCGCTTTTTCTCGATCCTGAACATGGTTTTCGGGTCGAGATCAATAGCTGGTTTCTCAGCCTCCTCTATTTCATGATTTTTTGTTTCAGACATGTATTTTTTCACCTCAAGTTTGTAAAACGCGCTAATCATTTACTCATTGATGTATTTTTATGTTTCGGCATGGTCGTGAAAGAGACTGGAATGAGGTACAAGGTATTAGCTTCCCGGGAAATTCACTGCATCTCTGCAGGATAGAGGAGCCGGAGAAGCAATGGTGCCTTGAGTGGTTTTACACCCCACGGAAGGCGACGTTGGTGAATGATCTTTTCCCAAGTTAAGGTGTTCCGTTCCAAGGCATGTAATACCCGTAACAAGTCCTTGATGATAGCTTTCCTGCTATGCCACGTCCATAAGTAAAATGCACCGCAGAATTGATCGAGAAGATACTTGATGAACTTGGGATCAAGTACCGCTTCACGCCCACCTTTCAAGAATCGAACGCAGATACCAACCTTGTATGCTTCCCATTCCCACTTGCGACGAAAGTAAGCAATCTTGGCTGGAAGAGGTATTAAACCGAAAACAGCAAAGAATGCAAGAAACCCGTACTTCTGGGTTTGTCGCATGTGAATCCGCTCGTGGACCATGGTGGCAAACCGGTTCATCGCGGGATGATCTTTCCAGACCTCGCTGGTGTATATCTTGGGCCCGATGGTTGTTGAATAGGTTCGATTGAAATCCTTGTTCCAAAACGTGAGTCGCCCTAGCATTTGCGAGAACTTGGACGTTTTTTTCGGGATGATGGCAAAGTTAGGAAATTCTTGCTTGATATCTGACAAGAGTTGTTTATATTTCTTTTCCCAATAACCTTCATCGTCCACGGAGAAGTCAGGTCGTTCCATGAATCACATTTCCACGCACGTGGATTTAAGTATTTTCCCCGTTCTTCTTCATGTTTGCCCAGATTTAATTCCATCTTGTGTATCTGTCTTTCGAAAGAAAAACCGCCACTTCCGCTAGTTTATTAGTTGAGGCGTGGTAGTTCAATCTAGCAAGAACCGATGAAATAGGCAAGACCAGAGGTTTTTTTGCACGGTTCCTAATTCATAGATGTCTCTAGGTAATTCTTGCATCTAGAATGCTTTCTCACGAGATGTAATCCAGTGTAATTACCACGGGATAGAATACGTCAAGGTTGATCATGGTGGTAGGAAACAAGGAGCTCGATGATTTCCGGAGGGAAATAAACGATATCGATCGGAAAATCATAGAATACCTGGAAAAGCGGGCGAGGATTGCAAGGGATATTGGGGAGTACAAGAAATCCCATGGTATTCCCGTTCGGGATTGGGAGCGAGAGCAAGTAATTCTCGATAAACTCTCAAAGAAGGATCTAGAGCTCCTTGATGGAGCAGACTTGGTGAAGATATACAAGGAAATCATGGGAACATGCCGGCATCTTGAAAATTTGGAGGAAACCGTGGGATATCTGGGACCTCCTGGAACATTTTGCGAGATTGCTGCCAGGGAGTATTTTTCGGATGCAGGTACCATCTTCCAGCCCTTTGAAAGCAAGTGGGAACTCTTTAGGGCCTTAGG
>WJJB01000224.1 GCA_014729935.1 Candidatus Bathyarchaeota archaeon
AATGTGCGGTGCAGACATCATCGTCACACCGGCACCCTACGGCAAAGCACCGTACCTGCCAGGTAATTTCCAGCTCACGTTGAAGAATCAAGTCTACCCGTTGCAGAATATCAGGCCAACAATGCCGATGATTTCTGGGGGTATTTCCCCGCACATGGTTGAAAGCGCCATTAGGGATTGCGGGATAGATATCATGATAGGAAGCGGTGGTGGTATTCACGCGCATCCTGCAGGTCCCATCGCCGGCGGAAAGGCGTTCAGGCAAGCAATAAATGCCGCCTTGAAGGGCATTCCCGCGAAAAAATACGCGAAGGACGAAAACCTGGTGGAATTACAACAAGCACTTGGTATCTGGAAGGGAAAGACTGAATTCCAGTCCGTGTGAAATATTCATTCCTTTCGCCGACCCCCTCCAAGTTATTTTCCCTTTTTTTAAATCTTCATGACATGCTGCAAGATCGGTGAACGGGCGACACTCGCGGATCATCCAGCCAATGGGAACAGGATAACGAACCTCGCACCCGCGCTTGGATTTCCATCCACGCGGTCTTCCACCCAGATCTTGGCATTGAACAACTCAACAATTCGCTGGACCAAGGATAAACCAAGACCTTTCCCACGCGTCTGGGAACTTTCCCCCTTTCTTCGATTGAAGATGATATCTTTTCTTTCATCTGAGATTCCTTTCCCATTATCGATAATTTCCACGCGCACGTGATCTTTTTCATTTCCCTCTTGCTTGCATACCTTCACGATGACTTCCCTAATATCGTTTCTATTGTGCACGATGGCATTATAGATGAGATTATCAAAGATATCTTCAATGAGGTCATTGCATCTCACGGGGGCTTTTTCCAACTCAGAAACCAAGGATATCTCCAGGTTAAATATTGACTTGAAACTCTCCTGGATGTACTCGATGCATCGGTTCAAGTCTGACAAGATATCTCGTGAGGATAGTTCCAAATCATCTCTTTCAAGCAGGGATAACTTACGAACGTTTCGGATCAAACGAGCAGCCCGGTCCATATTCATCTCAAGTTTCGTGCAATAATTCTCGACGGTATCCATATTCATTTCATTTTTATCTATTTTCAACCTGCACAGATTGAGAATTGATAACATAGCTTGAAGGATATTATTCATGTCATGGGTGAAGAGATCCCGGTAAAAGTTTGCCTGGTTGAACGCTTCTTGGTAATCTCTTTCCCGTTGTTCCAATTCACGAATGCTTTCATGCATGATGGATATATCTAGTGCCAATCCATCGAAAATTCCCAAACCATTTTCTGGTAACACGAGAGTTCCCCATTCGGACACCCATCTAACCTCGCCGCTTCTTGAAACTATCCTGTATTCAACGCTGTATATCTTTTCTTGTTGCAAACCATTCTTGATTTCTTGATAAACCCGTTTTTCATCATCCGGATGAACCAGATTCTTGAAAAAAAGGTCCGGATTATCATGGAGCATACTTACTGGGTAACCTGTCAATTTCTCGTGTCCCTTACTTGCAAATATTAACGGCCAGTCCTGAGCGAGCTTGCACCGGAAAGCAACTCCCGGAAGAGCATCTAGTAACTTGAAGTGCGATGGTTCCCGCTTTGTTACATTTCCAGCTAAACTGGTACCCGGGAGAAGCACGATGGAGATTAAGGAACCACCAATGCAAGTCAATTCGATGGTATACTTGTCATCCATTCTTGGTAGAAATGCATCCTTTATGTGAACGTGATGTGTCTTGTAATTGGTTTTTTTCATTCTTGCAAATTCATGGCAGGATTTCAAGGCGTGCTGCATCCTGGCATCCCGTTTAAATAAGTACATTGCACCGCGATCGATGATCTCCTTCTTTGATTGTCCCAGATCTTCTTGAAACTTGACATTCACGTCGATAATGGAGAGATTTTTTCCATCAGTTTTCAATAGCAATCTTGCATGAGGGGCATGATTGAATGCTTTCTTGAAGGGATTATCATCCATTTTATTTTCGTCGCCCGGTTTTCCCAGCTCGTTTCCATAGAAAAAGGAGCATTCCACATCCACGTGACCTTCTTCACTTATATTTTTAACGCATCAAAGCTCTTGGCCAACAGCATTATAGCATGACTCGAACTCCACCAAATTTTCTCACAGTCGTGAAGAATCTTGGACAAAAAAATAATAACAACCGGCATCTCACTTAACTGGTCTTCGATGGTTGATCGGGATAAGCTCGAGATTGGGATGGAAGTATTCTTCCTCCATAAAAAGAAGGTATTCACTGGAAAGATATTGAAATTGAATCCAACCCGTGCACGGGTGAAAATTCGTGGGAAGATCGTTTATGATGTTAACTACAAAGCCTTGCTTCTTGGCAATCCACTCGTCGATGGTTTTGAAAAGGACCCCATTTTAAGAGAGACATCGAATATTTGCACTGCCATGCAGCTCACGTCGCTTCTAAACGAATTAAAAGCGGATTATGGTGCGGTGTACAAGTCTGTATTTTCGAGAGATGAGATGCAAAAGCTATCTTCCCTTGAAGCCTGCTTCGGCAAGCGAGAAACGTACTGTCGCGCTGGGAAGTATTTGCCAGCGAGAAACGAAATTGTCATCACGGCTTCACTTATAAATGCCCCGGGTCACGTCATCAAGAAGGTGCTACATCACGAGATCTTTCACATCCATTTCCCACACCACGGCCAGATGTTCAGGAAGCTTGAACGATCATACAAGAAATTCGATGAAGCTGAACGTTACATTCATGCATTATTCCAAACCATTCGATTCGATAATATTTTTAGAAATTTACGAATATGCACTATATGAAGCATGGCAAGGGTTTCAATAATAAACCTTCCAGCCAAGTGTGCGGTCATATCTTGTATATCCCACGGTGGGTTTGTCTCCATGACGTCCATGCCCACCAATCCCCGTGCAGCTAGTTTTTTTAGCAGGTACATGATTTCCGTGCTATTTAGCCCCCCTGGCGCGGGCGTGCCAACGCCTGGTGCAAAAGCCGGATCGACGACATCCATATCTATCGAGACGTACACTGCGCCCGATATACGATTATCAATGAGTCTCCACGTTTCCTTTATTCCCATTTCAATGATATCAACCGGGGCAATGGTGAGCAATCCATGGTCATTTATGTGATCTATTTCTTCTCGTTCTGGTTGACGGATTCCTATTTCCACGCTTGTTTTCAAGTTTACGTTAAATCCCGCGACATCAGCTACCACCGAGCCATAATACGGTCTGGTTGCATAGACGATATCTGGATGGGCGTCAAAATATACCAAGCTAATATCCGCATCTCGCGGGTATCCCTTGAGAACCTGCGTGGTGATGGAATGGTCTCCACCTAGCACGATAGGGAATTTTTGCCTAAGCAAGAAATTCCTTATTGTTTTACTTACTTGTGACTTGTTGACATTCCCGAAATCCCAAGTGTCGTGATGCCGTGAACCCTTGGAGGGTAATGCCGGTCTTCCCTCCCCGAACATCTCGCGCTCTGCAATCACCCGCCGAATGGCATCCGGTCCATGTGCACAACCTGGACGGGATGAGCGAGACCCACTCTCGTCGGGAACGCCAATCATGATCACGCTCGCATCTCTTGGTGAACCACGGCCCTCGCTGTACCACGTCACTCGTTTCATGGTGCTCTCCTTCATTGGAAGCATTGCATATCAATATCCACGGGAAACAAAGGTGAAAGATGAATAGTAATATTGCTTTGAGGTGAATTATAATTACCGTTTGAAATGGTGGTTTGATACATGGGACAATATGATGGGAAAATTGTAATTATCGGTGCCGGGTCTGCATCGTTTGGCATGAGCACGTTAGGAGACCTGATGGCAATGGGTGCGGAAAATCTTTCAGGTGCATCGATCTTGCTTCATGATATCGACGGGGAAAATCTGGATAGGGTGGAAACCGTCTTCAAGATGGCCTTGGATGAGGCTAATGCCGAAGGGGAAGATATTGATTTCAGGTTGGTATCCACCATCGATCTCGAGCTTGCGCTCCAAGACGCATCCTTCATCATCATGAGTATCGAGCATGGAAACCGCATGGAGACATGGGCGGAAGATTATTATATTCCAATTAATCATGGTAGCAGGCAGGTTTATGGGGAGAACGGGGGCGTGGGAGGCATGTTTCATACCTTCAGGCAGGTACCACCAATGCTAGATATCGTGGATACGATGCATGATGTTTGCCCTGACGCATGGTTGTTCAACTATAGCAATCCGCTTTCCCGTGTCACGTGGAGTATCAACCGGTACTGCAAGAGGGAATACAATTGGAATATCAAGAACGTGGGATTGTGTCATGGTATCGGGGCGGGATTGGCACTGGTAGAAGGCGTATTTGGCGGCATACTAAAAAAATGCGAGCTTGTTTCCGCTGGTTTAAACCATTTCTACTGGTTCGTGAAGCTCCAAGCAAGGCAAAAACTGGATATCAAATCTATGGGTCCGTTCAAGCAGGAAACCATTCAGAGCGGAGAAAACCTGCTCCCGCGGTTGAAGGAACGAGTAATCCACTGGAGCAGGGAACATGAGGCTCCATTAATCCAAGAGCTTGCCACGATCTACGGCCACCTCACCTATCCCAGCCAGTCCCATCCTGGTGAGTACTTATTCTGGGCCGACGCGTACTGCCCATCAGTCAAGTACGATTTTCCGGGATACGCCAGGAAAAGCGAGGCATTAAAGAAGGATTTGCAAGCAACCATCAACGGGAAGAAGAATAACTATTGGTGGATCAAGCGGAGTGGCGAGCGGGCAATCCCGATAATCTCAGCCATCGTGCACGACTTAAACCAGGACGAGCTTGCGGTGAATATCACCAACGGGGACTGCATTCAAGGTTTACCGAGAGATTGCGTGGTGGAGGTTCCTGCTACCGTTAACGCGAGTGGCATTCATGGGAAACGTATAGATCCCATGCCGAAAGGAATCCTCGCATTACTTGCTCATGAAGTTATACTCCAAGATCTCGTGGTGGAAGCTGCAATAACTGGTGATTACAACATGGCTATGCAAGCACTCTGCATGGATCCGACATGCCCGAATCCAACAATCGCTAGGCACATTCTTGAAGAGTTCCTGAAGCACCAAGGACATCTATTGCCTCAATTCTTGGATGGTTCATGAATCTTGATCGATTTTCATCTTAGCAATCCACCGATCTCCTTGAATAAACCCCCATCGAAAAAACCCTCCACGAGTGCATTCCCGTAGAATTCCGTGACGCAATCTTGCATCCAAGCGCAATCCCCGTTGCATTTGCCAGCCCCCTTGCCGTGGAAATGGTTGGGGTTTATTAATTTCGATCCTGCAGCATGCACCTCCTTCACGTTATTCCACGCAAGTGCATTGATCTTCACTGCACCCGGGTATGATTTGCATGGCCAATACACGCCACCATCATTATCAACATGGTCGAACACGGCTGGATAACACCGTTCTAGCTTCGCATGCAGGAGTCTATCAAGCATGGTTGTAGAGGCGATCATGGGATAACCACTTCTTGACCTTTCCAGGATGGCATCAACCAATTCAAGGTACGTTGGATCTCGCACCAGTTCGAGGTCTGGATTGCAACCATGATTCATGGCGACCGGGCTGAAGGTAAGGCCGAGATCATTGCACCAATCGAGAATATCGAATGAATCATCAATGGTTTCCTTGGTGATAACGGTGTTGGCTGTAAGCTTGAACGGCACGAATTCTCGTAGGATCCTGAGCAGGAGAATGTTGCGGAGAATATTCTTGGCAAACGTTTCCTTCACGTTATACAAGCTTGCGAGTTTAGAAGGGATGAGTGAATCAAGAGAGATGATGAGAACATCCATGTGCATCAGGAAATTCTTGTAAGCGGGTTTGAGGAGCAAGTTACCTATCAACGAACCATTGGTATTGATCATGTTAAACATGTTAAGTTTCGTGGAGTAATCGAGTAGTTCTGGTAGGTCCTTGCGAAGAGTGGGTTCTCCCCCACAATAGTAAATCGCTGAGGCATCTCGCATCACCTTGATCAATTGCTTTCCCTGCTCTGTAGTTAATATCTTGGTCCTCCCTTCCTTGAAAAGGTCCGGGTACTTCCCACCCCTGTGATTGCTGCAGTAAGTACACGTGAAATTGCACGCGTTGGTCATGGTCCAGATATAAAAAATAGGTATGAAATCGTGGTCCCCCCGGGCCATTTTAATCTTATTCTTGACCAAGTTCTTGAAGGTCTTGATAATTGCAAGGAATCGCCGCTTCCTTAGCTTAAGATTTTGCCTGGCATCGAGGATGGTGAGGTGTTTCAGGATTGATTTCGCAAGGATGAAAGCCTCACGGTTGAGGGCTTCCCAATCAGGATGTTCCTTCCGCGGCGTATAATGCTTGAACGGGAGTTCTATGTATTTCTCCAAACGTGATTCCATTTATTTGTCACCCTTGGTCGCGATCACGTGTTCCATCATGGTAAAAACCTGCTTCAAGACGAGAGGGACCAAGAATATCCACCATAGGAAAAGCCACCCTGGCATGCCAAGAAATACCGGGTCTTGATAAACATACAATCCAAACGTGACCATCAATCCTTCAAAAATGAATGCGTATGGTAGGATGGCAATGACATTGAGCTCGTCCCTCGTTGGTTTTACCACAAGTAATCTCGCTCCTAGCAAGATACCATAGATTGCGGATGCAACCCAAGCATCCATGTTGTAGGTCAGGTATATCGTAACACGCAAGATCACCAAGATGCAGATATCAAGCAGTAACTTTACCGATACCCAGCCCCGGAGGAATTTACCATCCCTCTTAAACGGTACACCCTTAAACCATTTCACATTAAATACCTTCCTGAACAAGAGAAATACCTGCCCCCAGAAGAAAATGTTCCACAGCGGTAATAACCCGTTCAAGGAGGGAAGGATAGTAATTGAGGTATAATCATACACGCCCTTCAGCATGGACATCAAATCATTCCCACCACCCGCTATCACCCCGAACAAGAAAAAAATCC
The DNA here is from genome assembly GCA_014729935.1 of Candidatus Bathyarchaeota archaeon. GTDB lineage: Archaea > Asgardarchaeota > Lokiarchaeia > Sigyniarchaeales > Sigyniarchaeaceae > WJJB01. The sequence goes on from WJJB01000224.1 coordinate 7,018, forward strand.
AATCCCCCTTCTTGTATATCGTGAAAAATCTCACTATCAAGTTGATCGTGAAAATAATGGTCAAGATGATCGTGAATAGCACGTCAGTTGCTGCTAAAGTGCCGAGAAATCCAACAGCAACGATAATGGGAACCAAGAAGCATGCCTCCCACGCCAGCGCTTGTTGGGGTGATTGCATGTCGCGCTTGATTTGCACCTAAATGACCTCCAAAGGCTTGTTTCCAAGATCAATTCGATGGATATATTCATAATCGTTTTGATTTTCTGTTAGATATTCATACTCAAGGTTCTTGCCTCTAGGCGTTAGTTGACTGAGCAACGAATTCAAATATACTGGTATTACTCAAGCATCTTGTTCATGTTCGCGAAGGTTTAAAAGTGAGCAATGCGGAATGACTATGTAGATTTAACAAACAAATGAAAAACTAAACTAGAAATCCACCGTGGATGATAACAATGGCTAAACAAGAAGATGAGAGGGAACATGAATCGCCATTTTCTCAAGATGCATTGCGAGCAATTGCGAAAGAAAAAATCATGTGGCGCTTGGGAGTTCAAATCCATTTCTTGGCATTCCTACTCGTTAACGTGCTGTTAATCGTTATAAATTGGATATCCAATCAATGGATGATTCCTTGGTTCGTGTACCCGTTTTCAGGCTGGATTATTGGTTTTGGCGCGCATTTAACGATATTTTTCATCTATTCCAAGGGAATAATCGGTGAAAACAAGAAGGCAATTATTCTCCATGTCGTGATATCCGTGCTATCTTCTCTTGCGCTTTTTAATATCAATTACTTCTCGAATTTCCACGTGATGTGGTTCATCTATCCCGTGATCGCGTTGTTAATTTCTGATATTGTCCATTTCATCGTGTACAAGTTCATCATCAAGCCAAGCGACACGGGAGAATCGAAATCATGGATGGAGCGCAAGATCGATGAAGAACTCCATAAAGCCAAGGAAAGGAAGATTGGAGGTCTTGAGTAGTGTTCTTTCTCGGGAAGAAATTGAGCCCCAAGGGATATTCAATCAAGTTATCCCCGTTGGAATTCATGATCTTGCTCCGGGGTTACCAATCTGAAAAGGTAGGCATCTCTGGATACGACCTCATCAATGAGCTTAATAAAGCAACAGTGGGTTTATGGACGGCGAAATCTGGAACCATCTATCCAATTCTCACTCGAATGAAACAGAAAAACCTAATTGCTATCTTCGATGTCCGTTCGGAGCTGGGCCCCTCCAAAAAAGTCTACAAGGTAACTGATCTGGCTAAAGAAGTAATCGAGGCCATGGTGGTGGATAATTTCAAGCCAGAATTGATTTTTTTCGAGAATTACTTGGATTTCGTGGTGAATACCTTGATGAAGATCTCTCATCGTAATCCAGAATCTAAGGTGAATCTTGAAGAAGTTAAAACCGCATTGGGTTTATTTCAAGTTACCATTGAAAACATGCAGGAAATCCTTGAAAATGCCATTGTGGATCAAGAGAAAATAGAAAATGACGTGAGGGTGTGCATGAAATGCAATGGAGAAATTGATAACCTGGAAGCCAATTTTTGTCCAAATTGTGGCAATAAATTGGACGAATGATGACATGCTATTTCCATGCGGTTCCAAAATAACAGGAAGAAGTGACATTGAATCATGGAAATCATTCGCGTGGCAACGATTGGTGATAGTCTCACGCGCGGGGGCATGGAGGGAACCTATCAATCCTTCACGAGATCTTGGCTTTCTGAAAGAGGAATGCAAGTAATCGTGGAAAATCACGGTATCAGCGGCCAGCTCGTACACCAAATCACCTCGCGTATAGGCTCCGTGTTACATGCGGATATCATAGTTTTCATGGCCGGTACTAACGATGCTTGGCACTTTTCTGCAGTTTCAGGAGATATAGGGAATGAAATCGTCCATGAAATCGTGACCGGAATCGAAAAAGCCATTGCATGTGTAGAAAACGTGCCGGTAGATCATCCTCCCTGGTTAATCGTATGCACCATCCCCCCGGTGGCTGAAGTCCCCTCCCTTTCTCCCTCCGTGTTACTTAATATCGATCGGGCGAACAGGCAGATCGTAACAACCTGTAAAACGAGGAATGTCAGGTTTTGTGATGTTAATCGAGCGATGCGTGAGCGCAAGAGCACATGGGCTTGCCGCTCGTTAGTTGGAGCCGATGGGATTCACTTCACTTCAGAAGGAAACAAGGTTTGCGGTGTACAAATCGCACGATGCATTGCAACCATGATTGAAGGTAGCTTGGAATGATGGTAAGTTCATGTTGCTTTGATTCATCACAGGAACCATACACGTGGCTGGCTCCCTGGGCAGCAAACCTTTTTTACACGCTCGAAATTATGTCCCCCCATGACATTCACGCTAGTTCTCCTCAGGCATGGTGAATCCAAGTGGAACGAGAAACCATCCCGTTTCACCGGCTGGACGGATATCGACTTGAACGAAAAGGGAATTCGAGAAGGGCATCAAGCCGCCAAGGCCCTCACCGAAGGCGGATACACCTTCGATATTGCTTTTACGTCTGTATTGAAGCGTGCAATCAGGACCCTGTGGATAGTCCTGGATGACATGGATCTCATGTGGATTCCAGTGCGCAGGCATTGGCGCCTAAACGAGAGGCATTATGGTGCACTGCAAGGGTTGGATAAGGCGGAAACTGCGAAAAAGGAAGGTGAGGAACAAGTACATGTATGGCGGCGCAGTTATGATATCCCACCACCCCCGCTGGATAAGGATGATGAACGATATCCCGGTAAGGAACGCAAATACGCGAATCTCGACAAGAAGGATATCCCGCTCCACGAGTGCTTGAAGGATACGGTCGAACGGTTCCTCCCCTACTGGCACGATACCATTGCACCCATAGTTAAATCTGGCAAGCGCGTGCTCATCTCCGCCCATGGCAACTCATTGCGAGCATTGGTCAAATACCTAGACGATGTTCCAGATGATGAGATACCTTCCCTGAACATTCCAACAGGCATCCCGCTCGTTTATACACTTGATGATGACTTGAAACCCATTAAGAGTGAGTACCTCGGGGATCCGGAAGAAATCAAGAAAGCCATGAAATCGGTGGCAAACCAAGGTAAAGCCAAGTGAATTTCCAACTTCTTATTTTATCTCACTTGAAAAGGAAGAACCCTTTCTTCTTGGTAGGGCGCGGTATTTCAATGGAAATCCATTATAACTGGACTAATTCAACCTTTTTCTTCATGCCACGAAGGTGCTTCATGGATGCCATGTAAATGGTTCACTTGTTGTCCAATCAGGCGATATACTGAAGATGGGAAATTGGACGATCACTGGGTGGAAGATTATTGCTTGAAAGAAGGTGGTTTCAATCAGTGCGTCCGTTATGAAAAGGAGGAAAAAGGGATTTATCATCCGAACAACATGCTTCCCGATGGAACTATCGATGACACACTGCAGTGATTTTTAAAACCAGTATTTAATGGATTCACGGCTGGGAATCCAGGTATGCCTTATAGTCCAATGCGTGCTGGATTGCACGAACCAGAACGTCTATCCTGGTGAAGGTGGGTATCCCCTTTTTTGCTAATCCCTCCATGAAGCGGATGCGAGATCCAAACCCGTCCAAGGATTCCGCCAAGAGGGGATCATTGAGATACATGGGAATGCTGCGATGTTCGGCATTAAACTTGTGGGCACGCGCGATCTTTCGAATCATCTCACGTTCGTATTGCTCTGGAGTCATGAAGAAATTGGCTGCAAAAACGGGAAATCGCATGGATTCCTTGATATACACGACGGCATCGATATTTTCGTCCATGCA
>WJJB01000225.1 GCA_014729935.1 Candidatus Bathyarchaeota archaeon
ATCAACGTGAACTCGCGTTTACCAGGGAGGCCCTTATCGACGTCCTCCGAGATCCCTTCCCTGTATCATTCAAAGAAGACGATAGCAAGGAATCGAACATCATCATTCTTGCGCATCTTGATGGCGGGTACAGGGAAGCAGTGGAGTCGTCAATTTCCTCCCTGCCATATCCAGTTGAATTTACCGGTGAATACCAACATGCTGGCTCTCGAGACGCGCTTGCCTCTTTGGAGCACGCCATGGATGAATTGGAAAAAGAGTTTACTGGTCCCATTCAAGATCTTTCAAATAGAGAGATACATCTCCAAGATATCAGGTGCTTGGTTGATTTCCAGTTTGAGACATCACTTGGTGATTTTTTAATTCCCCGCGATGCAAAGATCAGCAGGAAACATGGGGGAATGTTGTATATTCATGATGGAAAAAGCCACCAACCCATCCTGCACCAAGATATTCGTACGGGTTATCTCGTGTTGGATGAGCTTGGCGTGCAACTTGCATGGAGTGCCGGTTGCTCGAGAAGCGAAACCAAGGTAAAGCGCGTGACTTTCAATGGAAGCAAGTTAAGAGGAAGCAATCTTTTTCCCGCGGGAATAGAATCCGTTGATGAATCAATAGCCGTGGGAGATGATGCATTCGTGGTGGATCTTGAAGGTAATCTTCTCGGATACGGAAAGGCCATCGTTCCTGGAAATCGCATGTTGGAAATGAAGCGGGGTGCAGTGATGTCACTTGCCAAGAAAGTAAAGCCAGGGAGGGGATCAAGGAATGCGCGATGATTTGATAACCTTGGCTAGGTCTCTCAGGAAAAAGCGGGGACGAAAGAAAACCATTACTGATGGTCAATTAGAAGATACCATACCTCGGCCAAAGTCGTGGTTTAATCCTGCAATGCTTCATGGCTCAGCAGGGCACGAGCTTGCAATGATCCTTATAACGAACGGCTGCAACCACCATCATTCAAAAGCGGCCGGATGTTTCATGTGCGGGTACAATGATGGGTACGATGCAGATGTTGCAACCTGCCGGGTACCAGGAAGCGCGGTTCTCGCTCAATTCAAGCAGGTCATGAAGGAGCATCAAGATGCATTGAAATCGCACGATGACATCGTTCTTAAAATCTTTCACTCGGGTAGTTTTCTTGATGACAGGGAGGTTTCGCCACGAATAAGGGAAGAGATGCTGAAAATCTCCGCGATGGAACCAAGTATCAAGGAAATCGCTGTGGAATCCAGGCCCGAACACGTGTCTGCAGAGGGCGTGAACCAAGTTCTTGCTGCAATCAGGGATGACCAATTTTTAGAGGTTGGCATCGGGCTGGAAACATGGAATGATGTTATCCGTGAAACGTGTATTAACAAGGGTTTCACGTTTGAGGATTTTTTGGAGGCTCATCACGTGCTGGAAGCAGCAGGTGCTGGCACGAAGGTATACCTATTTTTAAAACCATTGCTCCTTTCTGAAGCGGAAGCATGCCTCGATCTCATTAATTCCGTCCAGCACATCACGCGGTTACAACCCTCAACCATTTCCATCAATCCTGCGGCTATCCACTCGGGCACGGTGATGGAGTTCTTCTACCATCGTCGCCAGTACAGACCCCCATGGTTATACAGCGTGCAACTCGTGGTTTCCCGTGCATTGCATGCCCTGAAGAATAATGGAAACACGTTGCTTATATGCGATCCAGTAGCTGGAGGAAAGAAACGTGGCGCGCATAACTGCTTGGATCGCCATTGCAATAACAAGGCACTTGATATCATCCGGGAAAGCATCTTCCAGCAGGCGTCCCTCCCGGGGCTTGATCCATTTACCATCCCCAAGTCATCTTCCTTCTCCGACACGGGATGTTCTTGCCTACTCGAGTGGATGGATCTCGTGCATTCTTGATTCACGCACCGAACGTGTGCAACCGCAAGGTGACCATCAATATCAGGTTCATGAGGTACTTGGACGAGAACAATCCAAGAGATCCTTTCGAGCATTCCCTTTCTGAAAATACCTGCACGTCATCCTGGGAGCAGAATGGCCCGCGTATTACCAAGGGGACGGGATGTCCGGAATGATCACCGATCTTTGCAGGCGTGGCATGATCCGCTGTAACAATTAGTGTGTCCTCCTCAGAAAGCAATTCCTTTATCATGTTTAGTCCCTTGTCTATTTGTTCGATAGTCTTGAGCTTGCTCACCGGATTTCCATCTTCGCCGGCAATATCGGGATCCTTCACGTGAAGAATGGTGATGTCGTGGTGTGGATATTCATCACATGCCTTCTTGAATTTCGCGTCAATGGACGGATCATCGGGTTCTTGGATTTCCATTCCAAGGAATCTTGCCAAGCCCGAATACAAGGGGTAACCCGAAATGAAGACGGGATTATTGAACTTGTACCTGGTTCCAAATGGTTCGGGGAACTCGATGGTACCCGCACCTCTGCTTAACAGATGATTTGCAGGAGTTTTCCCTTGTCTAATAAGTTCTTGATTCAAAGGATGTCCCTTGAGAATCGCGTGGGATTCGTTAAGGAACCAATTCATGAATTTTGCAGTTCGGATCGAGACGGGGTCATCCTTCATGGCTTGGATGGTGCGAACCTTTGCCAAGCCACGAGGATCAGCGCCGTTTATCCATGATGAGGCATTCTTGAGAATGATAACTCCCCGGTATCCCCGGGTATTATAAACCTTCCATTCTATCCCGTTAAATGCTGGAGGAGAGTGATCCATGTTCGCATTAAGAGATTCGAACAGTTCTCGGGCTGACTCGGTTGATATCCTTCCAGCCCTGCGGTCCTCTACCATCTTGGATTCAGGATCCACCGTGGCAAAGTTAAGCCTGATTATGACATCTCCTTTCTCCGTGGGAACTTGAAATCCAAGAGCTTCCAAGGGTCCCCTGCCAATATAATTTTTTAACGGGTCGTATCCAAGAATTGAAAGATGCGCCGGACCAGATCCAAGCGGTGTCCATGGCAAATAAGGCCACAACAAGCCTACTTGTCCCAAGCTTGCAAGCGAATCCAGGTTTGGTGTTTTTGCCACCTCTAAAGGGGTTTTGTTGCCGAATCCCTCGATGGGAATATCTGCAAGTCCATCAAGGATTATCAGCATGATCTTGTATGGTGATTCCCGCGGGAAAACTATGCTATTCCAGAAATCCATTCCATCATCATCCAGCGCTAAGGCCTTACCTCACATTCATTGATAATCAAGGTTGTATAAGTTATTTTCCCGTGGCAAAGGCAACATTCAAGTCTACCGGAATCATGTATGCCTCGTGCGAATTGCAGCAGGCAAGCATGAATTAAAGGTATGCAAGGCATGCAAGGCATGCTCATCGAGTAAGCTAACTTGGTGAAAACACCGTGAATATCCTAGCCATCAGCGAGATGTCGTTATTCAAGAAGCTCATCATTCGTGGGAAAAATGGAACCCTTGGGGGAATTGAAACTAATCACAAGAACCTGATGCGCGGTCTTCGAAAGCGCGGCCACCGGATCATCGAAAACAAGGCATTTCCAAAAGGACAAAGCCCCGATATCATCATCTGTCCAACATTCGGTCCCATCTCCATTCTCATGATTTGGTTTTACAAGCGCAAGTACAATTGTGCATGTGTTCAGCACGCGCACACCACCCAGGACGACATGGCAGGTGGTTTTTTACCTGATGTATTGGTAAAATATGCTGGTACTTACCTGAAGCACTTGTACAAGTTTTCAGAGATCATCATCACCCCATCGGTTTTTTCCAAGGAAAATTTAACGCGATTGGAAATTCCGACCCGTCCACCCATTTATCCCGTGTCAAACGGGGTTAATCTAGCCAAGTTCAAGTTTAGTGAACGAAAGCGTGAGGAATTCCGCCAATACTTGAATGACCAGCACGAGATTGACAAAGATAGAAAGGTTATTCTTTGCGTGAGTGTTCTTTGGGAACGCAAGGGCGTGGACGTTTTTTATCATGTTGCCAAGCAATTTCCCGAATACGAGTTCGTGTGGGTTGGGAATTACATCACGGCAAAGAAATTAAAAGAACGTTACGATGACCTTCCCAACATAACTTTCACGGGTTTCGTGGATGATATTGTTGCCTGTTATTGTGGTGCTGATGCGTTCTTTTTCCCATCGAGAGCAGAGAATCAGGGCATCCCATTACTCGAAGCAGCAGCTTGCAAGCTTCCCATCCTTTGCAGGAATCTCCCTACCTATAGCTGGTTGAAGGATGGAATTCACTGCCTGAAACGGGATGACTTGAACGGTTTCGTCTCTGGATTGAAAGAGATCATGGCAGGCGAGAATCTCAGGAACCAGTTAATAAATAATGCCTTGGACAATGTCCAGCAGCATGATATCAACAAGATTATCAATCAAGTGGAACGCATATATAAGCGCGCCATCAAGTTACGAAGACGCTTGCTGGAAATGCAGCATGAGCGTTGAATCGAAAAAAAATCAATTGATTTTCCTGATCAATAATGCTGAATTGGATACGACTACCAGCGATTGCATGACGTGCCACAAAGATGCTCCAATCGGGACCAGCAATCCTGATATTGCCAAAACGATGCCCGTGAAATTGAATACCATTGCAAGGATGATATTCATCACAGCCTTTCGGACGCATTTTTGTCCCAGCTTGATAGCATAACTTACCTTGGCGATATCATCATCCATGAGTACCACGTCTGCCTGTTCGGTTGCCAGTGCTGCACCTGCTTTCCCCATGGCTATACCAGTATTTGCAACAGCTAATGCTGGTGCGTCGTTGATTCCATCACCAACCATGGTTACGATTGCACCGTTGTCTTGTGCTTCTTTAATGAATTCTAGTTTTTGACCAGGAGACATGTCACCAAAAGCGAGATCGGCATCAATCAAGCTTCCCATTCTTCTCGCGGCTTCCTTGCTATCACCCGTTACAAGCGCGATGTTATTAATATTCAAATCACGCAATCTATTCATTTCCTGTTTCAATCCTTTCCTGGATTCATCTTTAAACGTAATTGTTCCAAGCAGGATATCGTTAGTGGATACGAACACCCTGTATGGTGATGAACCATCCGGATTTTCTTTCCTTGATACCCGCACATTTAGATTCTCCATTAACCTCGCGTTTCCTATGTAAATGGTCCCCAACCCCTTGATCTCTCCCTTGATACCTGTACCAGGAAGATTGGTGAAATCATTGACAGCTAGGAGACTTGCCTCCGGTCGTATTTCTCCCAAGTGCATGCAAATCGACCGTGCAGCTGGATGAGATGAATTGGCTTCCATCGAGTGAATTATCATCTCCAAATCCCTCCTTTCCACTGCACCAGTTGACTCGATCTCGTCAACCATTGGAATGCCATAGGTGAGGGTTCCCGTCTTGTCAAGTACAAGGAGGTTGGTTCTACCGATTGTTTCAAGAACCTTTCCAGACCTGAACCAGATGGCACGCCGTGCTGCATTGCCTAGTGCCCCGATAAATGCCGTGGGAACTGAAAGGACAAGAGAACACGGGCAAGACACGAGCAGAACAGAAATGGTATAGAGAATATTGCGAGTGAAAATCCAAGTCAAGAGGCTAATCGAGATGATGAGGGGGGCGAACACTTGCGCCCATTTATCCGTGACTGCTTGCAAGCGAGATTTATCATGTCTTGCTTCCCGCACGAGAGCTGCAATCTGACTAATGGAAGAGCGTGCTCCCTGCTTGGAGGTCCTGACATGAAGCGCACCATCTATCACGAGCATGCCGGCAGAGATCTCTTCCCCCTTGGTTAGCAGGAGGGGTTGATGTTCCCCAGTGATCAGTGATGCATCCAGTTCAGCCGTGCCGTGCACGACGGTTCCATCAACAGGCACCCTATCCCCCGTTCGAGTCACGACCACGTCCCCGACGTTGATCTCGGTAATATTAACCTCTCTCGTTTCAAATTGACTTGAATCTCCCACCCGTAATAGGGCTACCCGAGGTTCAAGATCCAGCAACGCGTTCGTGCCTTCGTATGTCTTGTCAACCGTCCACTCCTCAATCAATTCGCCTGAACCCATCATCAGTACTAATGTGGCAGCAACCACGTGATTTGCCCTTCCGAGATACACGGTCGCTCCCAATGCAACGAGGAAAAGCAAGTCAGCCGTGAGATCCTTTTCCAGAAGTGCTTTCACGGTTGACACGAGGACCGGAAAACCACCAATAACCACGCATGCCAGCGCGAGGAGATTCGCCCAGGAACCGAGCCAATTCCAGCTAGAGCCCGGTACCACCGGTGAAAGAAATGCTGCTAACAATACCAAGGTGAGCTCGATTGAGAAGATTAGTGCTTTCTTGAGCTTCGCGTTCAATCCCCATCATCCATTTGCATCGAATCGTCCTCCATGTTTTTCCCGTATTCCACGTGCCTTGTTTTCGTTCCCGGCGTGGCTTTACCGG
>WJJB01000226.1 GCA_014729935.1 Candidatus Bathyarchaeota archaeon
ACCTTGAATTTTACATCGATCTTCTTCTTCTTCAATGGTTTCACGCGGGGGGTGATATGGCTTGAATTCCCAGTAACGGCAGGTTTCATGACGTGAAATGGTTTTTGGTCGAGATCGGCCGGTTTTGGAATCTTGTTAAAGATGAGCTCCTTGCCAGAAATCGTCACGCCAGTAAATTCATGATTTAGTATGATTTCTTCCAACAAATCCAAGATTTCATTAACATCCACCTTCAACTTGATTGCCAAGCGCTCGAGAGGCATTTTCTCATAAATACGAGATGCACTGATAAGTTGATCGATGATTCTTTGCTTTTGTTCCTGCTTCAACTCGTACTCTTGACGCATTTCTTCATCTATCATCTCGTTGAGAAGCTCATTCAACGCTTTCGGCTTCTGAACTTCCCTGAGAAGATCCTCCAAGTCAATGGGATTCTTCCGGGGATCTCTTTCTTCGCTCATGTTATTGCTTCTCCTCGCATGGTGGATCAGTAGTTAATGCTAAATCCACGGGGAACTTCAAATAACTTTCTTTTCCTAGATTGAATGGATATTTGTCTGTATGGAACATTCCCATCGTGGGAAACTTGAAATCTGGCATCCCTTGCTAATTCTGCATTCAAGTCTATTAATCCGTCTTGCGAGAGAAAACCCGCCTCTTTAGTTAGTTAGGGCGTGGTTGTTCAATCCCATCACCTAGTATAACCATTTCATTCATCCATTTGTGAAATCCATGCAAGACAATGTTTTTTTCCCAAATCTTAATAGTAAAGATCGCTATTTTCCTACATGCCGTGGGCATTAGATGAACATGGTAGCCGTGATACAAGTGTCGAAATCGAGCATCGATGATCTTGACAAGCAAATCCTTGGACTCCTGAAGGAAGATGCAAGTCAATCATACAGGGAAATTGCAGGCGTGGTAGGAAAGACGGAGGCAACCGTCCGCAGGCGGGTCAAGCGCATGATCAAGGAAAACTACATCAAGAAATTTACCATCGTTTTAAATGATAGAAAGATTAGTGATAAAAAGGTAAAAGCAACCATCAAGATCATTCCTGAATTAAAGGCATCAAAGGCCATTGCGAAAAAGATCTCGGATCTCGAGATGGTAAACGAGGCCTATCTCCTCTCGGGGGAATGTGGTATCATGTTGAAAGTTTCAGCTGGATCTATTGAAAGCCTGACCGAATTCATAGAGAACGACCTTGGCACGATACAAGGTATCAAGTCCTTGGATACATGCTTTATCATGAAAACGTTGAAAGAGGAATACTAATTCTTCTTTCCTGGTTTCAAAATGGTGTGGCATCGATCTCTTCTTGGATTTCCCTCACGATATCTGGATATTCCTCTTGGAACTGGTTAACGATTTCTAGCGTGGTCTTGTAGTGTTCTTGGACCAAATGAGTCGAGATCGTTGCATCACCAGTAACCCTGTCTAATTCCTCTATCAGGATTTGCAGGCGTTCTATTCGCTGCAGGAGTGTTGCATTTTCCTTGTCCTTTTCTTTTATGGAGTCCAGTATCTTTGTTATCTTCTTTGTCTTATTTGGATGTTTCTCGATGAGCTTATCATATTGCTTGTTGAGATCCTGCAATTCTTCCTTCAGCTCGAGATGGCGCGTCTCAAGTTCCTTGAGTTCCTGCTTCAACCTGAATTTCTGGAATGGAGCAATCGTTTCGGGGTGACTTGACTTGTTAACCTTATCCATTTGTTCATTGAAAAATTGGAATTTGATGATAGTTCGTCGGATAGCTTCCCTCATCTGCTTTGCATGGTCAAACATCGGTTCATCACTTACAGTTTGCTCCCCCTTCCCCATCACCATCATCATGAATCACGAGGGGAATCAAGTTTGGGAGAATTCGGCTTGTGAGTTAAATTGGCAATCCTCATATACATGCTAGGTGTATATCTATTTAGTGAATTTGTAATGCTCAAGATTGAAGACCTGATGAAGGATGGACGGCTTGTAACTGGAACGACAACCCTTGCCATGGTGGTAGAAAATGCTGTTGTCGTGGCTACAGAATCCCAAGCCACCGCGGGTTACCTTGTCGCCACGAAAAACGCTCAAAAATTGTTCCAAATTTCGGACCACGCGGCGGCAACGATTTCAGGCGGAGTTGCAGATTGCCAATACATCATTGACATGACCAAAGCTCAGGTTCGCCTTCGAGAGGTTGAGAGGGAAGCTGAACCACCGTTGAGATGGATAGCAAACATCGTGCGGAACATGCTTTTCAATGGTAGATCGTTTTATCTTTCCATGATGCTCGTCGTGGGTTATGATACCAGGGAAGAGAGCCCCAAGATATATGGTGTAGACCTGATCGGCTCCTTATTCGAGGAAGACGAGTACATGGCTTTCGGGAGTGGATCAACTTTTGCTTTGGGTGTGTTAGAAGGTAATTATTCAAAGGACATGAGCGTGGAAGACGCCATCGAACTTGCAAGGAGAGCAATTACTGCTGCAAAAAATCGGGATATTGCATCAGGCTCAAAAATACAGCTTGCGGTTGTGGACGAAGATGGATTCAGGCAAGTAGAGTAACTCATTCTTTTTCTTATTCCCTCTTGTAAATTTACGATTTGCTAGTTTTTATGGAAAGAGAGAGTGGTTCAAGATTGGCTCCATCATCTTTACTCCCGAAAAGTCGCAAGTACATCTTATCATTACCAAAATCGTCCATCGACTCCTTGCAACAAGGTAGGATGGCGGGATTACCAAATGAATCCGCTGCATACCTGTTCGGGAATATTGCAGAACGTGAAGGCAAGATCATGATCCACGTGGAAATTATCATCCCAGCAAGATTACAGCAGGCTACCCCGAGTTCCTTCGAGATTGATCCCAAGGATCAATACCTTAAGTTGAAGGAAATGGAAAAGGCGTCTCTTGAGCTTGTTGGCATCGCCCATTCACACCCCGGAAGGCAATTCGTATCAGCAACTGATAGGCATTTTATGAAGAACCCAGGGCCTTTTACTAAAATATGCTGGTTAATCGTTGGGGAATACAACAATGCAATTGAAATTGGTGCTTATTACATTGTAGATGGCGAAATTCACCAAATTCCTATCCATCTACATGGGAAAAATGGTGCGTGATGAATTGAATTGGAACGAGGACCTGAATCTAAATGCAAGAATTCAAAAGGTGTGATTTCACTGGTACAACCCAGGCGACTCGCTATCCATTAACCTGTGAATCAAGTTCCAATGCAATAGATACACTAAACCAACGTTAGCATTTTTCCGGTGCATGATAATTCAAGATAATACTCCCTCGATACCAGAAACCTCTCAAGGTGAACCCAAGGAAGATAGAGAAGTGGAAAATGGAACAAGGAATGGGCAGGAGGAAAAAGGTAATTCATTCCCGCACCTCACATCCAATCCGTATTATTGCGTGCAGCAATGCTCCGGCTTTTGTTGCTCCGAGTACACGGTGCTTATAACGGTACAGGATGCTAAAAGAATCATCGATTCTATCCCCGGCATACATCCATATCAATTCCTGACATTTTACGATGAATCGGTGGAAACTTTGGACTACTATCCAGTGATAAAGATACAAGGAAAAGGATACGTTATTGGCATGATCCAGGATGAATCTCGGAAGACTTGCCCCTTCCATACAGCACTCGGTTTATGCGGGATACACGAGTTCTCACCAATGGTTTGTAAAACATACCCCTTCTCCCTCACCGAGAGCGGGCAACTCACGTACATTTCCAACGTGAAATGCGGGAAGCTTTTTCCCCCGATGGATGAGAGTGCCATCAAGCAGATCATTCAGCAGTCATGGGAGGAAATAGACGAGTACCATAGATTGGTCCATGCATGGAATAAAAAGCACCAAGATGGAACCTTCAATGAATTCATGGTATTTGCGGGTTTATTGGATGAATAGATCCAAGCTTCCAACAATTCAACTAGTCTGATCTAGAATCTTGGTTATTTCTTCGATATATTGCCCTGCAGATGGAAATCTACTATCCACGGTCGCGTTTTTCTCGCGTTTCAGGATTTTATCCATCTCGATATTAAAAACGAGAATGAACCACTGCATCTTGTATAGGTCTACCTTTTTCTGGAAGTCTCCACCCATATCGTGAAACTCTCCATATCCTTCCAAAAATTTCCTCGAAAAAGCTGGATCGAGATCCCTGAGTCCCCAGTATTGTATCTTGATGAAATCTTGCTCGCGGGGGCCAATTTGCCAATTATCAAAATCAATCACTGCATTAATGGAACCCGTGCTTGGATCCATGATGAAATTCTGCGGTTGGTAATCATTGTGAAAGAGAACTGCAGTTTCTTCATCAGGAATTAACGATTCATATTCTCGGAAGTAGGCGCGGAGGCGCGATATGATTGGTTCCATCAAAGCATGACGTGATGCTTCATCAAGTAAGTCGTCAACCCTTGAAAAGAAAAGTTCTTTCCAATCTACCATCCGTGATTCATCACCTATATCTAATATGGATTCATGAAAACCAGGGAATTCAATCTCATGCAGGCGACCAAGGAACCTCCCTGCCTCATTAAACGCGTGTTCAACAATTTCACGTGATTTGGGATCAAGATCATTGGCATTTGCACCATTCACGCCATTTTTTTCGATGAAATCGTGCAATGAAATACCTCGAGCATAGGAGAGTATGGAATACATGTATGGTATTTGTTGCCGAGTTTCATTGTAGTAATATAGATCTTGGACAGGAATGATTGGCGGTGCATCAGCGGGAAAGATATAACTGCCTTCTTTTTTATTGGTAATATTTTTTATATCTTGATTGAGATTATCATTATCCTGTAATTTTAACTTCCCATTGAGAATTGGGAACAGGATTTTTTCCTTTACAACATTCTCGTACCTGAATGCACTTGAAATTCTGGCACGGAATATGAGATTGGGAATTTTGTTGGAATGTGCAGCCTTGATCCTGTATATCGTGTTGATCTTTCCATCAAACGGACCGACAATGTCAATCTCCTCCCTTCGGATATTTGAAACCTGATTAGGTAGTGCTGGTTCAAGGAGTTGCATGAACTTGCGCCATCTAACGGATTCATTACCGATCATAACCCTTTCCATGTCTGCGTTCACCCATTCCATTCTCATGGTACTAGCTGCATGAAGCCTTCCTGAAGTGCAAGCTCAAGGTTGGTTCTAATACCATCAATGGTAGTCTTCTCTAGTTTCATTTCGTATTCTGGTGAGACCACCGGGTGATATCTTGGCACCCGGCTTCTATACAGGATAGAAAAAGCAATTTTTCCCCCTCGTTGTGCCTTTCCAGGTTTTGAAGCTTCGTGATATATCTTGTTCCTTATTCCATTCAATTGTTCTTGGAGATCCCTTGCAAATGCTTCTTTTCCCTTCAACGAGGAATTCCATATCTTTGAGGGAAGATTTAACACGTTCCCAATGCTAGGGATACAGCCAATCCGCTTTGCTTGTTCCACGGTAGTTCCCGTCAAGCAATTGAAGAAATCTCCCTCCTTTCCAGTGTAAAAATTCACGCAATCCTTGTTCAATATTACCTTAATTGCTTCCATCTTGTATTCGATAGAAGGAGAACTATCCTTGAATCCTTTCAAATGATCAAAATGGCTTAATAAATCATCCAACATAGAAACAGGAATATTATTTCTTCCAAACTTACTTGGATTATTGTACAGGAACACGGGTTCCCTCACCTGGGAAATAATACTACGAAAGTATGATTCAAGTTCATCCATGTTCATTTTCCTCGTTAACGGTGGTGCAATCACGAACCCGTCTACTTTGGCCGTTTTTCCTGCATCATCAATCGCATCCAAGATGAATTCATACTGCGTGACCACCTCATCCCTAGATTCACCGTAAAGACCAAAAATCACGGGAGTAGAATCATTCATGCTTGATATTGCCGCACGTGTTGCCTGTATCAAGGTTACTCTCTCGTGGGGATGATGTTCCTGCAGGAACTGCCCTTCTCCCGTTGAGCCATTTAAAAACAGGACATTTGCACCATTATTGATAACGTGTTTAACGAGTAATTCCTGGGCGTCTTTATTTATTTTAAACGACTCATCAAACATGGAAAGAACTGGGACGGCAATACCAGAAAATTCTCCTGTCATGGATAAACCACCACGTGTGTTCCATCGAATTGGTGATTGGAATAATTCGTGAGGACATTTAACTTGTGCTTGAACCATCATGTCAAGTGATTCAATCGACAGCTGCAATGAGGTGGCATCAAAATCTTGGAATCTGGAGGGGTTTGATGATATCCAGACTTTCCAATTTGTCAAGCACGGACATGACTTCCTGCTTGGTTTTTTTCAATTTCTTTGCGATGAGAAATGGACTGGTTTTACCATCAATGAGCTTTGACACGTTGTACTCCTCATCAGATATTACACCCATTAACGTAATGCGTTGGAGGGTCTTCTTGTTTATTTGCAACTGCGGGAAGATCTCCGCGATTTTTCCGTCTCTCAGCAATAGCTCAACATCTGGCATGAATGCCGTGAAGGGTTTCTTTTCCATCGTGATCCTGAAATTTTGCAGGGTATCCTTGTGACGTTTCCAAAATCGGTCACCAATCTTCCTGCATATGGCGATGATGATCTCGACGTCATCATCCGGATCTGAGATGCAAGTGATTAATACCCGCGCTTCAGGTTGGAACACGAGGGAGATGGTTGAGTTTTCCGCAAGCAAGGTACGATTCATGTTGGAAACATCCCTTCCCTTTCGCATGGCGTTTTGTATTTCATCGATGAATGTATTTATGGCATTAAAGAACTCTGCAATAACTCCTGCTCGCAAATTAGATTGGGATGCTCTTGATTTCTTAAGCAACTTGAAATCTTTCTCGAAAATCAATATACCTGAGTCCGCGTCGATAATCAAGAATTGGTATATCACGTTCCATCCAGCCAGGGCTTATTGAGGTAATTCCCAATATGATTCACATAAGGAAAGGGGATTAATAATTTTCCATGCAATTGTGAAATGCAATTTTAGCAATATGGCATTAATTATTTAAGCCATCTACCCAATTGTATCGTATGGGAATGTCTAAAAGATTAAAAGCTCAAATTTGGATAATGCTATTGGCTTTCTCGCTTTTGAACGCTGCGATCTGCATCAATTCGTTCGTGATGCCCGTGAAAGCGAGTAGCTATTCAGGCCCACCAGATCCATCGTTATTCAAATTCAGTAGAAATACCACGTATAATTATAACTTCACCTATTCCATAGAAAGAACCGTTTTGGGTAGCTCGCAATATGAACGATGGCTTGCTGTATTGGATAACCGCACGTTCCTTGATCCTTCTGGCTCGGTATACCAACAAGAATTTAACGTTACTGGAGAAGCATTTGATTCGGTTTTAGAGGAACATGATATCACGGATGAACATGGAAATGCTGTGCGCTATTTTAGATTCAGCCTAGCTCAAGGGGCAACTTGGAAGTTTTCATTGGAGGGTAATTATACCCTGCGCCAAGTATCGTGGAAGAATAATGATACCCTCTCTTATTCCGATTATAACCTCGTGGATCCCCTCTACGTGAGGTACACGCAAGAGGAGGAGATGGTCAACAAATCACACCCACAAATACAAGCCAGGGTGGATCAACTCAACTCATCAAATCCCATCCAAACGGCTATCAACGTGTATAATTTCGTGGCGAATTATCTCGACTATGAAATTCAACCAGATGAATACGGCGCGGAATATGCTATAGAAAATGGAGAAGGGGACTGCACCGAATATGCGTTCTTGATGGTTGCTTTACTTCGTGCATGTGGCATTCCGGCAAGACCATTAAGGGGGCTGGTAATCGCCGAGTCCTCGCAACAAGGAGTGTCTCCCAATTTCGATGCCGCCGTGGGAACATCAATGATCTTTGCATCACGATACGAGGGGCTCACCTTGGCTTCCAGTAATATCACGGGACACGCGTGGCTCGAGTATTTCGTGCCAGGTTACGGTTGGATCATTACAGATCCCACATGGCATGTAACAGGAGACTATAATAATGCCATAGATACCATTCATGTTCCTGAAACCTCTGGTACTTGGATTGGTGCAGGAATTACCCCAAGTTTCGGGTCCCCAGTGCCATTTTTCCCCATTCACGTGAGTGGTGGATGTACGCAAGAATACCGGTATCGCTTTACCGTGGTGGCTCAAGAAGCACCCCCAACGATTTGGGAACAACTAGGTACCTTCATCATGGAAAATCCAGGGATTTTCATTGCGATTGTCAGTTTAGTCGTGTCAATCGTTGCAGTGATATTCATCATCAAGGCGAGAAGGAGAAAAACCTATTCAAAATCCTCGGGAAATGATAGACAACGTATATTC
>WJJB01000227.1 GCA_014729935.1 Candidatus Bathyarchaeota archaeon
CTTATATACAGGACGGAAGAAAATTCGACTGGGCCCTGATATTTGTATCGCCTCCTTGAAGACCTCCAGTGAATGCTCGTCCCAGCCTCCGAAGAACCCGTATAACACGATGAAACAGAAGATCAGCCCGAACACGAATGCAAAGAGCACGGAAATGGTTGCTGCAACAATTGGCGTGAGAGCTGCACTAAGATGCGGGAATAGGAAGAAATACCACAAGTATCCAGTCACAATCGTGATCGCTCCAGGGATGAGAGGCGCCACGAATGCCTGCCAGGCAATGCTTTTCAATGGTTTTTTCAGGGGGCAAATTGCCTTGTTGACGTACCACCAGTTCAAGCCCAGCCTGATAAGGTCGGGCGCTAAAGAACCCATCGGAAGCAACCAAATAATGGCATTTATGCCGAAGGTTTGTGGTAGCTTGAATACGAACAAGTAAAGATACGTGAACAGGAATCCCATTCCCGTGCGAAGAATTTCGGTGAATGACTTGAACAAGGGCTTGTTACCCATTACCAAGATTTTATCTGCCTCCCCGGCCGGTTGCTCGATGAGGGTATGGAGGATATTTGGCAGGATGAAGGGAATGGCAAGCAGGTAATTTTCCGCTTCACCGATGGACAGCAAGACTTCCAAGATCAAGGGAAGATATCCGATCACGGCGCAACTGATTCCCACCGTGAAAAATCCATAATACTTGAAGGTATTTGCAATGTAATATTGAGCGAGCTTATACTTGCCATTGTTAATGGCTTCGGAAAACGCACCTTTCGTGTTGATACCTTCGGAACGCTTTGATATGTTGGCTATCTCATCTGCGAGCTTGTTCAAGGTTTGGAATGTGACGAATTGTGGCACGAGATTATACCACCAAATAGTTGAGGTAAACCCAATGAAGGAATTGATGATCCCTGGAATGCTCAGTTTCAACCCGAAGATGAAACTCTGCAAGGCAATTTCCCGGGTGAAATTCGGCCGTAGCACGTCCTTCAAGCTCAATCCCATCTCTTCCAACGGTCTCTTGATGTACCACGCGGAAAGGAATGCAGATAAAAAATCATCAATGTACGTGCCAATGGAATAACCTATAGCCGCACCCAGTAAACCCCCGATCTTCGGATTCCTGCCAATTACAAAAGTGCCGAAGAGAACAAAAGCGAGCTCAAATGCCTTTTCCCATATTTGCTTGATGAAATTGATCTTGCTCTCGTACTGGAAAGCTTGCAAGCCCTTGATGCTCTGCAGGAAGATATTCAGCATGGCAGGATACTCCCGGGTGATGAGCACCAACAGGATCCATGCTGCATATGCAAAATTTCCCGTCGTGACTATCCAGAAGATATACAGGGATGTGATGGTAATGAGAACCAACCCGGTGAACATCTGATACCAGATGTAGAAGCTCATGTATTGTACCATCTTTTTAGGGTTTTTTACCCGGTAATCTGCCACCCATCGTTCAATCGCAAAATTGGTCGGAACGTTAAATGCGAAGAATAGAATTGAGAATAACACACCTGATATGTCGACATATCCCTTGATTTCTGGATACGGGTAGATGTATCCCAGCATCACTGGATATATAATAGCGATAAGTCCCGCACCCAAGATTGCATAAAAGAATTGGTAAATCCAGCCTCCCAGGGGACGCGAGTACCCAACCCTGTCGAATCCCTTGTATTTCGTCCTATCGAAATTCTCCAGTTCCTCCTCGGTGACAGGTGGAAGGTTTTCCCCCCCCTCAAACTTGAATTCTGCCATGAATTCCTGCTTGAACTTTTTCGAGGCCGTCTTCAGCTTCTGCTTTATGCCCATTTTCAACGATGTTTATTTAACAGTTGCAAATCTTAAAGGTTGAGCTCGAAATGCTCGAGGTAAGGGAGAAGCCTCTGCAATTGAGTTAGATATGCTTTTCTCAATGTCCGAAAAAGAGACGGGAAGTAGTTTATCGGCTACACCGTACTACTGGTATGGGCCATGTGTAGGTATTCCCGAGTGGTGGTTACTTCAACGGTAATTTGCCATTGCAAGCAATGCATGGTATCGCACGCGGGACGCGCTCTCTCGTGGAGCACTACTTTCTGGTAGACTCGTGAAACATGTCACCCTCATCTACTTGAAGCAACACCCCTGCAATCTCATCACGATTCTCTCTCCCGCTATTCCACTATTACTTATTCAAATTCCTTGAAATCCCCATTATGAACTTGTGCAGCATACTCGAAATTCTCAAGTATCCAGGTTATGGAATCACCGTTCCGTGCTTTTTCTGCCCAATGGGATACTTGGATTTTGCTCGATAAACATGAAATCACCGATCTCTAACTTGCGCAGTTTTTTTTGGCTGGTAGGTTCGAATTCGTAATATTCTCCACTTATATCAACGCCCTTCTCCCCTGCAAATAGAGCATCATGGATTTTCAACGCGATTTCCTTCAAATCGTTCTCGATATCCACGCTAATTCACTTCAAGTTTCAATATTATTATAATGAAACGGTTTTAGATGGAAGGATGAACGGTTTTAGATGGAAGGATGCGAACCTGTATACAAAAAGTGGCAATAATAAATATATTGTATGTACCAAACCATAATAGATCGGAAAACCCTCACTATGCAGGCAAATCGAAAGATTTATATTCATACAAACAATATTTGGGACCGGTATTGTTATCATAAAATGTAACTTACCTACCATTTATCATAACAAATACCTAGAACCAATACGGTTGATACCATCATGGGATTATTTGACTTTCTTA
>WJJB01000228.1 GCA_014729935.1 Candidatus Bathyarchaeota archaeon
AAGAAAAGAATATAAGAATTATCACCTCATCTACCGTGGGAACCACGGGAAGTCACGCTTCTGGAGATCGTGTAAGACGGGTCAACAAGACCGCGGTGGTCGATGAAGGAAGAATCCACGCCCTTTAGTTTAGGCAGTGATAGTTCAAAGGAGAAATGTAGAAATGTTACCTTGGAATGGAGTTAATGAATCATGTGTATGATGGTGGTCCTCCACCCGTAAAAGCTAGTACTTCATGTTCATGAACAAAGCCAGCTTTTCAATGGCACGAGCGGGCATATTCAATAAAAAGAGGTTCCACCTGGAGCCGCCGCGAAATGCATCATGTCCCGTTGTCACGTGCGGGGCCGCTCACTGTTACCATTCACGACCCATGCGATGATTTTTCCCTTGCCAACCTGATGGACTAACCTGACAGCAGGGAAAAAAAAGGGAGGAGGTCATCCGATATCCTTGTCCCGATGGATCTTGATGAGAAGTCCCGTGACGAGAGCGGCGAGGAAAATCGCAACACCTATCAGCCATCCGAAAAATATGCTTTGTAAAGCGCCGGGACTGGTTTCATTAAAACCCGTACCCATCAACAATGCCATCATGAAGATGATACTCCCGCTCACGACAACTCCAGCAAGGAGATAATCCTGCACGTGCAGGTGGACTTCATCCCCCAGGAGGGTTTCGATGTTTTCCTTGATGACTTGAAGGTTCAAAACAACGGTCATGACCACGGTAATGATGATGATTTCTATCCACGCTTTAATAATGATGGAAAGGATGGAAGCACTTGGTAAACCTATGTAGTTTAAATTCCAGACGGTGAAAATGAACTCTGGAATGTACCCACAGATTCCTGCTATGGGATACATCAAGATGTGGAATTTGCTTTCCTTCTTGAATAAAGGGATGCGTTGCAACGCGTACGAGAGAAATCCAACCGAGACGCCGGTCATTGCTTTTCCTGGAATGAGCATGGGATTCGTGTATTGAAAGGCAGGTATGATGCCAACTATCGAAGACGCGCATAGACCTAAGATGGGACCACCGGTGAGCGCCACGATATAGGTACCCACGTGTGATAAATCGACAGACACACCTGCACCAATTGGAAAGGTAACCGTGGAGAAAAGGGAGAGGGAAAGTCCAACGGCAGCCATCATTGCCACGAATGCAATAGATTTCGAGTGAAATACTTTATCCTGTGTTTCTTTCATGGAATCACCATCTACAGGGCTATCCATGCGAGATTCGTTCGTTTTCATGATTAAATCATACCTCGGTGGGAGGTAACTCGATTTCAAGTAATAGGTTTTTATCGGGTCTATCCTTATGAGCCCGGTCGTGGATAAAAACCTTTGTTTAACACATCATCATTACTCGATCTTGGAGGTATTTTTCAGGTTCGATCCCACAGGTTTATGTTCCTCCACCGGCTAGAATTACGCGAGAAAGCGTCTACCTTGGTTGATCTCCACGATGAAAGACACGGAAAAGTATTTCAGGAAATTAGCAAGAAAATCATTAAAGAACATCGAGAAAAGCGAACATGAAGCCATTCAGGAACGCCTCATGTCATGCATCTCTATCATCCACCCTCAGGACATGGCGATGGTGGATACCTTGGCATATTTCATGGCTCGGGCGTATCTTGATAACAAGAATCTCTTTTACACATTGTTTCCCTTCTTAATTGATTTCTTGCGAAACAATCCATCAATCCCGATCCTTGAACGCATGCTAAAGGTCAAGGGATTCAACACGGCTCACATGTCCTCCATTTTCATGCATCTAGTTGATGCTGGTGTGTTCTCGGTGTTTGACCTTAAGAACTTCATCCCGGCAAGGTCACCTGCCACCACCAAGATCGCCCTGCTATCAAAATTACTGAAAAAGGCACCAGCGGGAGTCATGCAGGATGTCTGCTTGGAGGCACTCGTGGAAACCATCATGCCCGCCTCCATTTCTCAACCAACTCCAGAATCCATGATGTCCCCGTCTTTCCTCGGTGACATGCTTGGCACTGCACAAATATTGGTGATGTTGCACCGGAAGGGATATCCAGTGGATTTAGTGTTCCAAAAAATGGGAGAAATCCACGGCCCGCAAATGGTATTGATGATAATGATGATGTTCCCGCAGGTAGGCATGAAGGAACAGGAGGTGCAAGAACTTCTTTCCAAGTTGGATAATCCCGCGTTCCAACAAATGTACGAGCAGGCGAAGCGCATGATGGACAAGATGCTTCCCCAAGGGGCGAGCAGGGACATGATGCAAGAAGGAATGTTTAGTGGGATGGTGGGCGGATCAAACATGGCACGCAACCCACTTCTCAAGAAATTGTACTCCCGTCTATTCAAGCTTTTCGGCAGATTTGGTAGGTTTTAAGAGGGACGGCTTGCTCAGTAGTCACGTCCCGCGATGAAGAAATAAACAGTCCGACCTTGGTGATGACCAAGATATGATGACTTATAGTTACTCCGAGCGGGAGTTCTTCTCAATCGTATTGTAACGAGTAGTTTTCCATCACACCATCAAACGCGTGCACCGAGGGGCCGCGCATGAGCACCTTGCTACCATCGTACGTTATGAAGAGATCACCGCCTTGCAGGTGCACGGTGATCTCCTTGTTCTTATCAAGATGCCCCAAGAGGGATCCAGCAACCACCGAAGCGCATGCTCCTGTTCCACACGCCAAGGTCATTCCGCAACCACGTTCGTAAACAAGCATGTCTATTTCCACGGGTGAGATGACCCGGATGAATTCAACATTCACCCGGTTGGGAAACATGGGATGGGATTCCACCACGGGACCGAGGTTCATTGTCTCCTCGACGGAGATCTCGTCCCTGAAAAATACCGCGTGGGGATTTCCCATGGAAACGGCGGTAAACTCTAGAGACTCGCCCTTCACGGTGATGGGAATGCGCGTGTTATCACCCTTGCCTGCCACGGGAATTTTCTCCCGTTCAAGAATCGGTGCACCCATGTCCACCGTGACTGATGTGACCACATCTTGGTTAAAATGCACCCGTGGAACCACTAAACCAGCCAAAGTTTCCACGTCGATCACCTCCTTTTCCAAGATTTTTTTATCATGAAGATATTTCGCAAAGCATCGAATTCCATTCCCGCACATTTCCCCCACGCTGCCGTCAGCATTGAAGTATGAGAATCTCACGTCCCGGGTGGTCGATGGTTCGACAAGAATGATCCCGTCTGCACCAATGCTGAAATGCCGCCTGCACAAATCCTTGGCAAGGGCGCCACACGCATCTACAGGTACCATTCCAGTCCTGTTATCAAGCAAGATGAAATCATTACCCGTGCCGTGATACTTGGAGAATTGCAGTGCATCCTTCACGAAAGAGGGCATATTTGATCGTTACCACTGGTCCATTAAATGGTTTTCCAAGGAAATCCTCCTGTTCCAAGACGGTATCGCAATCTTTAAATACGATCGTGGTCCAAACCGACGTTTTTACTAGAGTATTTAATAACACCCGCTGGTTTTCCTAATTCAGATGATTCGACCAGGTGCAGGCATGTCCACCTGAACATGGAGGCATGGTCAACCACGCATGCCGGCAATCACCTGGTCCATCATTACTTCTCCACTCGTTTTAACCTCAAATCGCCCCTGACCTTGTGTGGTGGGTTGGATTGATGCCTTAATGCAACCGTTCTAGCAATTCAACAGCACGATTCAAGGTTTCTTCCTTCTTGCAGAAGCAAAAACGCGTCATGCTTTTTCCTTTCCCATCTCTCGAAAAGAAAGATTCGCCTGGTACCGTCGCAATGCCGACTTCTTCCAGCAGGTTCATGGCAAGATCCATCGAGGAATGGAGCGCCTTGGATGACATGTACTCCTTGCAATCGCACATGATATAATACGCGCCCCGTGGTTGTATCGGGTGCAGCCCGGCAGCGTCGATCGCATTGAAGATGGTTTCCCTTGCTTTCGAGTAAAAGGCGCTTAACCAATCATAATATCCTTGCTCCATGGCTAGTGCCCGTGCTGCGCCTTCCTGCAAGGGTGCTGGAGCTCCAACGGTGAGAAAATCATGCACCTTCTTGATCTCTGCCGTGATTTCCTCGCACGCGAGCGTCCATCCCACCCGCCACCCCGTGAGTGAATACGTTTTCGAGATTGAATTGATGGTGATGGAGTGATCATGCATTTCGGGGAGTGATGCGATGGACACGTGCTCCTGACCATCATAAATAATGTGCTCGTAGATTTCATCGGTGATAGCGATGCAATCATGCTGTAAACATAAGTTTATTACCTGTTCCAGCTCCTTCCTGGAGAATACCTTCCCGGTGGGATTATTTGGCGTGTTAATGATGATCGCTTTCGTATTCTCAGTGAATACTCGTTCCAGCTCATCCAAGTGGAAATCCCAAGATGGTGGATGCAACGAGACATACCGTGGGTTTGCACCTGAAAGCAGGCAATCAGGACCGTAATTCTCGTAAAACGGTTCGAAGATGATCACCTCATCTCCCGGGTTGATGACGGCTTTCAAGGATGCGATCATCGCCTCTGTTGCCCCACAGGTCACGGTAACCATGCGCTCGGGGTCTATCTCGAGATTATTGTACCAAGATACCTTCCTTCCGATGGCTTCACGCAGGGATTGGCTTCCCCACGTGATGGAATACTGGTTGATATCTCTTTTAATTGCCTCGATGGCAGCTGCCTTGATTTCTTTTCGGGCCGAAAAATCGGGAAAACCTTGAGCCAAGTTGATCGATCCGGGGTACTTTCGTGCGATACGGGTCATTTCCCTGATAACGGACTCAGAGAACTGCTTGGTGGTCCGGGAAAGGTTCATGCTAAAATGGATGACTCGGGAGCAATTATACTTTAATTCCTTCTCTCACGAATAGCCTTGCATCATGGAGCAGCGAAACTTGTGGGCGTTGCTTGCCATCAACTTCGGGGCTGCTGTCTACTGGCAAGTGGAGAATTTTTGGATCAACCTTTATTGGACAAGGGAAATCAACGATAGTGCCTTTAACGTGTCTCTCATGGTATCCATCTCCGCAATAGTTGGCGTCCTGACGCACATTTTTATTGGCGCCTTATCTGATTCCAGCAAAAGTATGTTCGGCCGCAGGAGGGTATTCATCCTTTGGGGGGGAATGCTAGGAGCGGGATTCATGGCACTCTTCCCGCTAATCAAGCTCGCCCTTCCCGACGTGGCGCTTGCCCTCTTACTCGCCATTATCCTGGACATTCTCATCACCTTCTTTGGTGACATGACCACCCCTACCCGCATTGCACTAATTACAGAGCATTCCGTGAAGCAGGAACGGGGAAGGATAAACGCGTCCTTGGCAGTTGCAATGGGAGGTGGGAGTGGATTGGTGATGTTGATCTACACGTTCGATTTTTTGGAGGATGATGGGTATTTCTACATGGCAAGCGCATGGATGATCATCGGATCCTTGGTATGCATCTATCTAATTGATGATCCTCCGATTCCCGATAATGAGTTAACATTCTCGAAATGCATCACGAGGATAATCAACAAGGAGTCTTACCGCGAGAACCGTGATTTTTATCACCTGCTCATCTTGCTTTTCATCATCATGCTTGGTAACAACACGTACCTCCATTTCGTGTATATTTATGCAGAGAAGGGACTGGGTTTTAACCAATCCCAAGTTGGTCTCATGGGAGTCATCAACATGATCATGATATCGGCTATTTCACTTCCATTGCTGGCAGTATCAGACCGGGTCGGAAGGAAACCCGTGTCCATCATTACCATCGTGCTATCATGCATCCCTCTCGTCCTACTCTCCTTTCAGCCAATTCCGGACCCATGGATGATGGCAACATGCTCGGGATGTGCCGCTGGATTCGTGACCGCAAATAATTTAACGCTGCAATCGTGGCTTCAAGATCTATGCCCACCCACCATGAAGGCATCTCTCTTGGCATACATCATGGTCTTCTCTGTGATCCCGATGGCACCGGGATCCTTGCTTGGGGGTTTCATAGCCGACTCGCTTGCGGTTCCCCCCTCCTTGTATAGCCCAGCGTTCTTCGGCATAGCCGCGCTGATCATGGGAATTTCGGTACCAGGATTAGCTAGGGTAAGGGAAACGGTGATAAGGCATGTAGACGAGTGATTGTGTTCCTTAGACTTCTTGAAAAAATTTTGGCCCACTTTAACCAATGGGCGTGGATTTCTGGCGGAACGTCCATAAAAGCAAGCTTCTTGGGAGGATCAAGGTAATAATTAATAAAGGTTATACCGTTTGGTTCTATCCTTGCCAGCCTTGAAGTTTTCATAGGTTTCATTGGTGAATATGAATACCCTATCATTTTCCTTGACTCGTTCCTTCACCTTGATGGAAACCAGGACGTGGTTTTTTGAAGTTGCCACGGGTGTTTCGGTGACATCCTTCCCGTGGATTCGCATTGACGTGATTTCTTGGTGGAAATATGTCGTGGAACCCCTGCCCTTGAAGAAAATCTCATTTCCAAGCTTCAAGGATCCGTTGGTAAGGATGATCTTCACGACTTTCTTCTTGGAAAAGAAATCATTCACATATCCCACCTCTATCATCCTGAATTTCGAGACATTCCCGCGAATATCATGCTCAACATCCTTTTCGGTTGGACGCTGGAAAAAGAACCCGGTGGTGAATCCACGATTGAACACCTTGGACAGCTGGTCAAGCCAATTTGCAATCTTGTCCTTGGTATAGGTCCCTTCCTGGTAGCTATCCATTGCCTCCCGGTAGCACCTGGTGACCACCTCAACATAGTGCGGGTCACGCATGCGTCCTTCGATCTTGAAGGAACGGGCGCCTGTCATGAATAGCTCGGGAATATACTCGATCATGCAGAGATCCTTGGTGTTTAAAAACATCTTTCCATTGTAAAGGAATTCATTGTTCTCTTCATCGATCACGCGCCACCTGCGCCTACATGGTTGCACGCATCTACCTCGGTTCCCGGAAAAGGTATCTGAATCCATGCAATCCAGCGATAAATAACATCGACCAGATATCGATGTGCACATGGCACCATGCACGAAAATTTCTACCCCTGTAGTCGACAAACCTCCTGCGACCGCCTTGATCATCTCCAAGGATAATTCCCTCGCCAAGATAACCCTTGTTGCACCTAAATCTTGGTAAAACTGGGCAGATAAAGTATTGCTCACGTTGGCTTGAGTTGATATGTGAAAGGGAATGCCAATCTCTCGTGCAACCTGTATCGCGGCGAGATCGTGCAAGATCGCTGCATCAATCCCGGCATCACTCGCGGCTTCCAAGGTTTCCCGGAGCACCTGTATCTCGTTATCGTAAATGATCGCGTTGACAGTGAGATACACCTCCAAGTCCCTATCATGACAATAATTCGTGACCTCTTGGAGCTCCTGAATATCAAAATTATCGGCTTGCTGTCGCAAGTTCAAGACGTGCGTACCAAAATACACTGCGTCGGCGTATTTCTCCGCGGCTTTCAATGATTGCCAGTTCCGGCACGGCGCGAGTAATTCTACCTTTTCCATACCTACGGGTACAGGGAAAGCAATCCAGAAAAGGTTTTCCCATATCGGGAAGAATGAAGCCAACCATGGAAAAGGGACGCAACCGGAAAGATAGCTCGGTAAACCACTGAAAAAGGTTTTTTGGTCTGTGCTTGTCAATGCATATTGACCACAAAAGAGGAACATCCCAATGAAATCATTTGATTACGTGTGTCCGTTCGTGCAATCAACGAGTAGTAGCAGCATCAAAGCAAGTTTCGATTTTGCATTTGACTTGACGGCAGCCATCATCAAGCTTTTCTTTGAAACAAAGGGGAAAATCGAGAAAAAACTTGGTGATCTTACCAACATAGCAGTTGCCTACTGGCCGTTTTACATCGTGCCAATTAACAATAACAATTCATATATCATCGAGGCGAAAAACTCGTACGAGCAAAAAGTTAAGACTCGAGTTGATTCTTCAAAGCTTCCCTCACTCCTGCAAGATGTGGATGAGGCGGACGTGGATCGCCTTGTTAAATCCCTTGAAAAGCACGTGAGCAAGGTGGAATCGCATCATAAATTCAACATGGAAGAGAAATCGATTTCAGGGTTTATCCCCCCGGATGCCTTCCTGAACTACTTCATCCATCTATTCAAAAGGGTGCAAGAACCGTACCTTGATAGCTTTTACCCGGTTTCACCTGAACTCTCCGAGAGCGCAGTGCAATTCATCCATGATGACCTCCTGAATATCTTCGACGATACCGCCCTTGAATGGGCAAGAGATGATCTTGCAGAGTTCGAGAAGCTTTGCAACAAGTGGATTGGCAAGATAGAGACATTGATAGAGAACCAAGAATCAGATCCCATTGAATCTCTCAAGAAGAAGGGACAATGGAACTTCCCGATCTTGGTGGAGGGAATCGATGCCACTGCTGCAAGCATGAAGGAGATGTTCTCGAAAATACGAGGGATGGCGAAACAAGAAAACCTGAAGGAAACCATCATCCTCACCGATCGATCGATTAATAGCACCGATGATATCAAGAAAACCTTGGAAGATTACCGTGATGCCCTTGACCAGCTTGAACGGCAAATTCGGCATGAAGCAGATGAGATTGAAGCACAGAGGAAAGCATGGGAAGATGCCATTGCCGATTTACGAGATTTACTGGAACGCGAGCGGAACGCGGTCCAAGATTTCGAGGAAAGCGAAAAACTACGCAGGAGTAAATTTATCTCGGAACATACTTTTGCATTCAAGACAAGCAAGGTGGTCCTCTGTGGTGTCCCAGTATTCCTGCTAAATTTCATGGATAAGAAGGGTAGGATGACCACGGAAGTCCGCACGCCCGTTATCTTGGAAGAAGTATCGCTGTTCCATAAGAACCCCTTCAAGGAACCAAAAGGATTTAGCGAGTTCGAAAAGCTTGTTAGCAATTGGATGCTTAAATCACAAAATGAATATGAAGTGCAATCGAACATCAAGAGCCAGGATTTGTTTTCCCTTCCTAATTTGTCCATCGAGGTAAGCAAGGGTATCGATGAGTTCAGGGATATGGGGTACTTGGATAAGAAGAAACATTCAAAGATCAGGGATGATGAGCTTCACCACCTGCTAAAAAAGGGATGATATTTTTCCATCCTGTTGCATTCAAAAACGCTCTCCTTGCGGTGGGCTTGGCAACTTCCCCGCAACTAAACTAAAGGGGAAGGTTACCTTTCGCACCTTCGGATGGAAAATTGGGCATGGAAGCTTAGTTATCAAAATATCCAAGCCATTTCTTCTCCGCTTCAAACATTTCAGCAACCATTTCCCTCACTTCCCCCGGCGAACAGGTGCTTGCCGTGTTCGGGTCGAGCATGACCGCGTGGAAGATCTTTTCCTTGTCATGTTCCAAGGCACCCTCGACCGCTGCCTTTTGAACCATGATATTACTCGTGCACAATGCTTGGCATTGCGTGGGTAATTCGATTCCACCTTGGGGATGAATTCCGTGGAAATCCACGAAGATCGGAACTTCCACGCAACAGCCTGAAGGAAGATTGGTTATTAGGGATGCGTTACGATTCATGACGTTCCCGTTGAACCTGAACGGCACGTTAGTTTCCATTGCATTGATGATATTGCTTGCATACTCTTGAGAGGGCGTTTTTTTGAAGGCCATCGATTCAGGTTGTTCTTGTACCTTTTCCTCTTGGTCCTTGGATGCCCTCGTGAAATTCTGCATGTCCACGGCATGCTCCAAGCTATCAAAACCGGTATCCGCACCCCTGTATTTTTCCAAGAGGTCCTTTCGCTTGCGATAGTAAGGCAGGTACTCGCTGAGATGCCCGCTGGACTCAGTCATGTAAAAACCAGTGGCTTTCATCATGTCCCACCGGAGTTTTTCACTGCCCATGATTTCCGGCTCTTCCTTGTAATGCTGCCAAATTATGGGATAGGCGTCTTCCCAAGCGGCATCCTTCTTGGTGTAATCCTTGAACCACAATTCAAGGAACCATGCCATGTGATTGATGCCGGCGCAGAAAAACGAGAATTCCTGCGGTGCAGCGCCCACGTACATCCGTAACTGGTTCGACGTGCCTTGCACCCCGTGGCACAAGCCGACCGTGCTATCCTTGTTCCAACCAAAACCGTCCGATATGGCATTGCAATACCACGTGTTCATCGCCATTGGATTAGTGTAATTCAAAAAGATAGGTTTTGCTGCATTTTCCATCCCTGCATTATAACCAACCTCGTGCATGTTCGTGATGATTTGCTTGTACACTGGTGCAGACCGTAGGAACCTGAATACACCGCCAGGGCCCAATGTATCTCCCACGTTTTGGGTCACGCCATACTTGAATGGGATATCCACGTCTAACTTGTATGCCTCCCAACCGCCAACCATGAATGCCGCGATAATGTATTTTGCATTGGCAATCGATTCCCTCTGATCCAGCGTGGCTTCGAATTCCACGTGTTCAAGCTCTTCGGGATGATCTGCCTTGTATTTGTTGAATAATTCCAACATGTAATCCAAGCGGGGCTTGTTTATATCATGAAGGGAAATCAAGGTGTTTTTCCTCAACGCGGGGAAGGATAGTATATCGGTGACAATGCCCTTGGTAAATCCCTTCGAACCAGCACCAATGAATGATATCTTGACCATGTGTATCATCTTTGCTTGATAATTGAGATGGGTTATTCTTGCACGCCCAAGATAAAAACTACACCTACCATTTTGAAGTATCGACCTTTGTTTTCAAGCATCAACATTATAAAACGATGCCAGATTCACCAATCTTGTACGATGAAGTCACAATAAATTCAAGGGAACGATGGCTACAATGAAAAAAATTGCTTTCCCGGTGAACGATCAGAAGGGCATAGATGGCACGATCTCTGGACATTTCGGCGCGGCAAAATATTTCTTCCTTGTTGACGTGGATGAACAATCTCGTGATGTAAAGGACCAATCCTTTATTGATAACCCACCGCACTCGCTAGGGGGATGCATGATGCCAGTCAGGTTACTTGCTGAAAATGGTGCAAACATGCTCGTTGTTGGAGGTATCGGGATGCGCCCGTTGATGGGATTCAGGCAAGCAGGCATCACCGTCATGCATAATTCAAATCCAGATGTCACTATCGGTGCGCTGGTAAAGGATCTTGATAAACTCCCGATAATCGATCAATCCACCTGCGGCGGTCACTGAAAACACCACGGATTGGGATACCACCTAATCCCGGTACGTGGTCAAAAGGAACCTGATGTCATCAGGGAATACGATCCTGAAAACAGAATTTTGTGCCAGGTTTTTTACTTCTGCTTCCGTGTACCGTGCTCCAACGTCGCAAGCTACCATTGACACCCCCAAATCCGCGAATCGATGCGCGTAGGAAATGATTACCTGCACGTGGTCGGCATCATCAAGAAGGGGGACCGTCTTGAAAGGAATTACTAGTATCGTGTTGAAAAGTAGGTCCTCTCCTTTTTCATGCTGATCCTTTATGAAATTGTAGAGCTCCTTCAAGGTTCCCTTGAATTGAGCATCGGTTACCGATCCCGTCATGTCAATGGGATTCTGCACGGAGGCAACATCAACCGTGTACTTCTTAAGTGATTCCTGCAAGGACTCCGGAAACAGGGGTAATTCCTTCCTTGCAGGATCAAGTTGGCTGGCGGCAGCAATGCCTGCCCCCCCCGTGATGGTGATGATGCAACACTTGGTCCTCGGGAAGTTGGGAAGTATTGTTAGTGCAGCTATCCTGTTAAAAAATTCACGCTGCGTGGTGCACATCATTGCCCCCTTGGACTGGCGGAGAGCACCCCGCATGAGCTCGAAAGACGAGGCAAGTTTTCCCGTGTGGGATTTCGCGATTCTAGTGGTTAATTGATTGGTCTTCGCAAAGTACACCACGACCGGCTTTTTTTTCGCAAGATCCTTGATGGCGAGATATGAATCCCTGCCAGGCATGAATTCCAGGTAAAACCCAACGCAGGTGGTTTCTGGGTCATCAATTAGTTCCCGGATGAGCCTTACGAACGTGTCTTCAGGGGTTGAACCCGTGCCTAACACGAATTTAACAGCAGCAAACTTGCTCAAGAAATTGTACGTTTCTTCGCTCATCCCACCAGATTGCACGAAGACCACGGCTTTTCCAGGAAGTGATATCTCGGATCCAGCAGCGGGATCGGTGAATGATGAGTTCCACGCGTGCGTGAAAACCCCAAGCGTGTTGATCCCAAGAATTTCAAACCCTCTCTCGTTGGCAAGTGCTTTCACCACCTCTTCTGCACGCTCGCCTTCTTCATCCTTCTCACCAAACCCCCCAGAACTAATAATCACCGCTCTTACCTTGTTTTTAGGAATCTGCCTGAGGATATCAATCACATACTTGGAGGAAATCGTGATGATCATTATCTCTATATTATCCACGCCAGAATCAAATACTGATTGAAGATTCTCATGCACGGGATGCATCTCGCCATTGATTTCCACCTTTCCTCCTTTATTATTGATCAAGTGAAGCGGTATAATCCAAGAACGAACCTGGCTGTCCACGTATTCGAACACGCGTCTAACAAGGCCTTTACTAATATTCATGCCAAGGGAGTTGGGTTTCAATGATGTGGCGAGTGCGATGTTCTTCGGCCTGCAAATCACGTCAATCAATCGTCGTTGCTCTGGATCGTCTTTGGTCATGGTAGATCACCTTTCACGGACCCGCGCGTGGTTCCCCATCACGCTGGTTTAGTGAGAAATATGCCACGGAATGTTTTAAAGATTCCCTTGCGTCTTGAATCTCGAGAAGATCTTCCGGAGCGTTGTGAAGTGCTAATCATTCCTCTTGCAGGTGAAGAAATGCGGTCAAACTCGCGCCAATGAAATACCGAGAAA
This sequence comes from Candidatus Bathyarchaeota archaeon, assembly GCA_014729935.1. Taxonomy (GTDB): domain Archaea; phylum Asgardarchaeota; class Lokiarchaeia; order Sigyniarchaeales; family Sigyniarchaeaceae; genus WJJB01. The sequence goes on from WJJB01000228.1 coordinate 12,885, forward strand.
AGTTTCAACAGGATAGACTCGAAAAGCAAATTTAATGACGTGATCGTGCTCGAATTGGAAACTCTTCGCCACGGTTTCAATCCACCTTACCGAAGATCATTTTTGATCGCGGGTTCCGGTGGGCGTCTTTTACACGGCAATCGAAAAACCGTCCTAGATTATCGTGGGAAAATTCGATGCTTGGCCCTTTCAATCAGGATTTTACCCGTTTTCCGCCAGAAAGCCACGTCCTTTAGTTAGGCAGTGGTAGTTCAAAGAGTCCACGAGCCTCCCACGGCCGAAAACTTGGCTCCACGGTGCTAATCGCACACTACCCACCCCCTGCCAGTGCAACCACTTGACTCTCGGGTGAAGCCACTTTTTCATGGAACTCACGTGTATGTCGCTCATCCTTAATAGGTTCATCCGGATCAGTCTTGTTTCCGAGATGGATGAAGATGGAAAACCCGATATCGTTTCCCATGTTCCAATCGAATATGCCGATCACGAGAGTGACGGATTGCGAGAGCATGGCAACATGGGTTTTTCTCAGGGGGAGCGTGCCATCCATTCCTCGGCATCCCTGAACGTGCAAGTTCACAAGGAGCAGCAGATTATACTAATCATGGTAATCAAGGATGGCAGTCATCTCGTGCTTGCGTCCGGGAAGAAACACCGGTGGTTGATCAAGGTAAAACGAGGTACACAGTTCCATACCCACCATGGCATCATCGAGCATGACGCGCTCATCGGGATGGAATTTGGCGATATCTATCACGCGCCCCGCACGAGAAAGGGGTTCGTGCTAATCCAACCAACCATCCACGAGCTGGCAACGCGCGTCTCCCGCAAGACTCAGGTCATTTA
>WJJB01000229.1 GCA_014729935.1 Candidatus Bathyarchaeota archaeon
CATAGCCTCTGTGAAGGGATTCAAGAAAATTAAGAAGGTGACACGACGGTGAAACATAGGATACTGGCAACGTTTTTCACGTGTTACCTTGTAATCGAGATGGCTTTAATTGGAATGGCATTGGATAACACCCATCATCCACATGCAGGCAGGGATTTCACTCAAGGGCTGGAAATCCATGAATCTAACTTGGATCCGCAGCACTTTTGCAGCTTGGGGGTGAAGCAATCAGTAACCGGTGGAATGATACTTCCAAATGAAAACTACACGCTCCCAAAGCAATATTACCTCACTGCTGGAAAGAGATACATCGTGGAACTGCATTACCAAGTCTTGCATCCTGCAGTTGATTATGATCTCTTCTTGGTGCGCTCGGAAGATGAAAAAACTCTCATGAATGGCACGGGCTCTCGAGGGATGGATGAATTCCTGCAATTCATGGTAAACAATACTGGCGCATACAAGATAATCGTGTTCCATGACGCGGGCGATTCAATTGAAAACGCCTCCGGCGATCCTGCAACCGTTTTTCTACATGAATACTGGCTATTTTCAGGAAAGAAACTCCATTCATCATTCCATATGGAAGGAAAGGATGGCAATAATAACGATCAGGTTGAAATGTATCATTCGATCAAGGTTGGTGCCCTTCCCACCAGGTATCCATTGCAAGCCGTGGTGACATGCGATGTACCAGCAGCTTTGGATGTTTACGAGGTGCGCTTGTATCCAATCTTGGGAATGAGGAATTTAAACATCCAAGATCACGATAACTTGTATGCGGGATATAGCATGTACAGGATCTCGCACGATCTCATTGACCCGTTGGATCGCGATCAGCATGAATTCGTTTTCATGCTTCCAGATACTACTCGTTCGATACCATTCGATTGGGATGACGGGGATCGTGCTGGAGCTTCGCCCCGTCCCTTGTCGATTGATATCAATGGCTCGGTGGTTATCAAGAACGCGTCCTGCAATCCAACGCAAAAGAACACGGTGTTTCTTGGTAGGGAGATCATGATTGTGATCATCGCAGAGTGGGGATCAGGCACCATGACCGTGAATGTCGACCTTCCTGGTGAAACTACCGAGGAACCGGGATCAAGTGAAGCGGGGAATGAGCATTCGGAAAAAAGATGGATTGGCATGATTTTTTCAGAGCAAAACCTTCCTGTCATCTTGGCAATATCGGGATTCTGCGTGTTTGGCATCGTGGCCCACTTTTACAAGAAAATCAAAGATAAAAGCTGAAAGGAGGAATTTCATGTAGGCCCTTTTTCATGTCCCATGAAGGTTGGGCTAAAGGGTTTTATTAATGTCGGTTCGTGTTGTTTAACCATTCAAATTCACCACGTGCCAGGATTCTGGCAAGAAATGATCAATCTTGCATCCCACGGCGCGTGATCTACATGCTATTAGAGTTGATAGTTGAACAATGAGACAACACGAGAAGATACATTCGAGTTACGCACGCGCGATTTTTCCAATCTCTATCATGGTATTGGGCATGTTCCTACCGTTGATAGGTAACCCTGATATTGACATTGGCATGAATAACACCGGTGATTTAGACCCGGAAGCAGATCTTGAATTCCCGATGGGAGACGAAAAAGAAGATAATGGTGAGGGGACGGGTATCGAGGAATCCATCGTTCTTGAACCTGGTTACTTGGATGAATACTTGTCAAACAATCTCCACGATTTCCACATGGAAGACATGGTGTATGGTTATTCAGTTACTGATGGGGTGTATTACTTGGTGCTTGCAGGTTACACGTGGAATGGTCCATCAAATTCAACAAACACCACGTGGAGTTTGGTCTTTTACACCGTGGATTTTTCAGCTGGAAACCCTGGACTCAGTTTCGTGAGTAAGAAGGCACCAGGTGCCATTGATCCAACAAATTTGTATGAATCTGCTTTTAGCTCCATCGAAATAGCAGATATCGATGAAAATGGCCAGCCTGAATTGGTTTGTGGCGGTAATATCACATACGGCGTGCATACCCATGCATTTTATCGTCGTTTTGCATTTTCGGATTCAATCATTGGAATGACTGGAATATTGGGCGAATGGGACAATGCTTACGGCGTTTGGAATACTACATGCCTTGATATCGCCGTGGATGATATTGATAGCGATGGCCATTTAGAGTTGGTTTCGAGCTGTATTGCCAATAGGGATTCAAGCACGTCACAGCGAGGTTTGACTTATGTCTACTTCTCCTTGGATACTGGATCAACCGCGTATGCATACGAGAACTATGGGTTTGAAAATAATATACAGGAAATTCAATGGAACGATATCGCCATTACCAGGATCAATCATGATAACCGCTCGGAGATCATCCTTGGTGGCTTCATGAAGCATTCAATATCATCACCACGCCTTGCTGCCACCATGACCTTGAATTTCTACGGGGATACCATTTATCTCATTAACTTGAAAGTAGCTCAACCAGAACCGGAGATTGTGAAGGAAATCGATTTCACGGGGTATGATATCGGTATCAACCCGGACGGGATCGATGGATGGCAGGATAATTCCAATAGCACCTTTGTGGAAATCAAGACCAAGAAGATGCAAAAGGATCATTTCAACCTCATGGTACTTTCAGATAATGATCCCATTAAACCAGCCATTCTTACCAACCAGTTCAGCACATTGCAAGAGTGCTTGATTGAATTTGATCTTTCAACTTCCCGGTTGAATTACATGAGAACCATTTCACTACTAACAAGCAATGATGAAGTGAAAGCCACCATGAGAATTTCCAACGGGTATCTTGAAGCATATAATGCATCAGGATACAATTTCGTTCCCATGTACAAACTATCACCGAATCAATGGATGAAAGTGGGAATGGGCTTCGATCCATCCATGGGTTTAAATGGGATGTTCAAGGTGTTCATCGACGATCATGCAGTAACCGATTGGCTTTCTTGCTATTCCACGTTTAATAATAATATTGCAGGCGTGGAATTCAAGACTTCCGGTGCCGATCCCATGAATCAATTTTACATCGATAACCTGCGCGTTCTCGATAAAGCGGGATACGAGAGCTCCGAGATATCTGCCCTCGACGTGGAGGACATGAACAAGGACGGCAAGGAGGATATAGTTGCAATCATCAACCACTATTCATCAACAGCTGGTAATTATTCTTCGCAAGTGACTTTCACAACCCGCATGGAAATGGATTCCGAAGAACCATTTACAGTTTACCCAACCAACATGGATATTGATGGCAGAGGCAGGTGGACCACCAGTTGCGATGGCACTGGATCTGCGAAAGTTCAGGAAATTACTCATGTCAACAAGGCATTATTCCTTGAAGATCGGGCGACTAGTGACTTGGCACAAGCGTGGTGGGAGTTACCAGGAACCGTTCCCAATGAGGGTCGAATTTCTTTCAGGTTCATGACCAATAACTCAATCGAACCAACATTTCTATACCTCACGGACGGTGCAAAAGATGAGGCATCCATTCCAACGCTAAATCCACTGGGAAATTGCAAAATCTTGGTGTATCTTGGATACTTTTATGTTTATGATGGAGCATCGTCGGTGCAACCAACGCAAAGTTGCGTCAACGATGCGTGGTATGACATTTCAATCGAGTATGACTTGGATCAAGGATGGCACGTGATCATTGACGGTTTTCAAGTTGGTTCAAGTTATGAGTATGATTTCTCTGGAAATCCACGAGTGTTCGATCATTTTGAAATTACAACTAGTTTGGGATATGGGGGATATATGTCGGTGGTTGATGAGATCGATGTTTCCTATCCTGTAGAGGATTTACAGGTTGAAAATATCCAAGATTGGTTCATGGAAGGAAACGTGAATTTCGAGGATCTGGACGGTGCAGATGGCACGGTCCTGACATTGAAGAGAAATAATGATGATGCTCGCAATGATTACACGACAAGCACCAAAGCAATGCGCATGGGATTCGATGAAACCATTGCAGGCTCAATCACCCTTTGGGCGAAATCTGAGATTATCTCCCCTGGAATTTTCCATATATGTGATCTCTATCAAGGTTATTACATGACCAATCCATCCATCTTCAGGTTATTCGTGGCAGAAGATCTCTCCATCAGGAGAAATTGGACCGATACGAGTTCCATCAATTCGGGATATTACTGGGAAGATGGAGTTTGGCACGAGATTCGCGTCGATGTCATTAACTTGGGAGTTGAATTAAACGCCTTCATTAACGTTACCATTGATGGGGAACTCATATTCCACAATGAACGATACGAGTACGAATACGAGAGGATAATGAACGTGTCATTCTCCTTGAATGAGGAGTTTGCCGGGCAGCTATATATCGATAATTTCGAAGCCAAGCTTGCACCAGAACGTGTGTCCCGTGATTTTGATTTAAAAAAGAAAAGTCCAGTGCTCAGTGCGCTCAACGATGAGGGGGAGAAGCTATCCACGGTTGTCCAGGATCTCAATGCCTCTAATCCAGATGACGACCCGTACTCTGAAATTCAAATCGCGGTGAGTTACGAAATTGCTGGAGAATATAATCCTGGACTACATAAGATCGTGTATAAAAACGGGGAGTTTTCATATGAAGGGGACTTCATAGACCAACCGGTAACGACCACGGCACAAGCAACTCGAATACTCCTAGGACCACGAATGCAAGATGAAAATTCCTTGCTTTTCCTGTCCGGGAACTATTATCAATCAGGGAATGGTAAGCATTATTATTTCCTCCGATTGATGGCAAATCTACCAGAGAAAACCGACAGGGGTTACTTGCATGAGGAGGAATTTGGTTTTATTAACGTCTTTCCTGATGCAGCATTCAGGGAATACACGGATATCGAGATTGCCGATATTGATCAAGATGGCGTGAATGAAATCATCCTCTTGGCAATAGAATACCAGGATCCTTTCAACACGCCAATGATATTGGAAATCTACGAGAAAGTTGGTCAGGAATGGCGGTTTACTAATGAACACGTGATTGTAAATTACGGCGGATCAACCATGTACCAAGGCCGTGATCTCCTCGTGAAAGATATTGATAATGATAATAGGGATGAGGTCGTGGTCGCTGGTAACCTGTTCACGAGTAGTGGTTACCCGTACGGTTTCGTATGGATGTTTGAATATAATTTCCGTAGAGTATGGCCAAACGATCCTTATTTTGTCAATAACAAGATTCCTGGTAATCCGACAAACCATTTTCTATTTACCGATAGATTCCAGAGTACAAGAGATTCATTTTTCACTTGCATCGATGCATGGGACATTACGCGTGATGGATTAGATGAGCTCGTGGTTGGGGGGTATTATCTCACTCCGAACGAAAAGCCCGCCATGATGGTACTCAGCTTGGACCCCTTACTTTATAGAATGAAACTTGAAATCCGGTATGCTAGTTTCCATAGTTCTATCGAGGGAAGGATCAATACTATCAAGTGCAGGGATCTTGACAACAGTGGTACACCCAAGATCATCATGGGGGGAAATTCAACACATTTCAACGTTTTCAACGGACCCAACAATCATGCTGACTTACGCGTGATGAAGGTGACTCCTGCATTCTCGTACACCCCGATAACCATGGCAGTCTGGCAGGAGTATTATTACACTGGTGCAGCCTTCTCCTACCAGAATTACCCTTGGCACCTAAACCCAGGATATACAGGATCCTTAGAGAGCAAGATCATGGACATGGAGATCAAGGATATTGATTGGGATGGTATTGATGAGATTGTTACGGCTGGTTCTTACCATCCTAACCCAACATCTTCGTTCGGTGCAACACACGTGATTAATTTTACGGCGGGTGCTTTGAACTTGGAAAGCCCAGCGGTGTTTAATGACAATGCAAATCAGGATACGATTTACAACGATATTGCCCTGGGAAACATAGATTATGATGATAACGTGGAGATGATGGTCGGTGGAGTTTCAAACGCTGCTGGTTCACCAACAATACACGATTTCATGGGTATCATGAATCGTGAACATAAGTACATGCTTTATCCCGGTTCAATTGAATTTGAGCACATTATGTATCCGGATGAACCTTCCTTTGTCACGGGAATAGAAACAGCCGATTTAGACAAGGACGGGGTAGGTGAAATCGTTTCTCTCATCGGCAATGCCATCATGGGCTATATCATGATAATCCACAATAAAACCGTGATCGTGGATGACACGGCACCAGATATCGTGTCATTGAATGACACGGTTAATATTATCGGAACGAATCTCACCCTCTTTCACGATGATTTTGAACACGGGTTCGATAAATGGGAAGAAACTAATGGATTGTGGCATATCACGGGAAGTGATAGCATCTGGCCCGATTCCTATCATTCTTATAACCAATCAGCGTGGTTCGGGTTGGAATCGAATGGTACCTACGAAACCGGCTCTCCGGAAAATGGTTCCATCATTACCATGCCAATAAACTTGGCTGGTACTGATCAGGCATTCCTGGAGTTCAACCACTGGAGAGCTTCAGAAGTGAGTTGGGATTATTCATACATTTACGTCTCTGGGGCTCCTGACCAACCGTTTGAATTGATATACCAGTCTGATGTCCAGATTTCCCCATGGCGCCGTGAAGTTTTCAATATATCCTCGTATTGTGGCAATGAATCAGTGAGAATCAAGTTCAATTTTGATACTGGCGATGCTGTTGCTAATAACTATCGAGGCTGGTTGATTGATGACGTGAAAGTCTACACTAACGAAAGCCAGTTCGATTTATCAGTTCTCGTTTCCGATCAATCTTATGTTGACTTGTTTTGCAATGCCACGGGCGTTTTCGAGCCGGTTATCTTCCCGGATTTTCCATGGGGTTCGGCACAAGTTTTGGATGAGCCATGGAGTAGAATCATTGATGTTTCATGTGATTTACAATACATGGTTCCAGGCCTCAATTTCATCACGTTCCACGCCATGGATGAGTTCGGAAATGGCAAGATATTAGATGTTCCCGTGTTCAACGATCTCTGGACGCCTGAAATCTTGGTTTCCCTCCCTGTCGATGGAGGTGTGTTTAATGCAGCCCCCGAGTTCATTATTAATGCTTGGGATGATGTCGGTGTCTTGCGAACTTGGTACGAGGTACATGTCCCATCGACCAATACGACACATGGTCCTTTTTATTTCACCAATAATGGGACCATGAGGGGCACGTATTGGGATGCATTGCCCGTTGAGGAAGAAATATATTGGCATTTTTACGTGATGGATTGGGCAGGCAATATTGGCGGACAAGTTGTTCATGTATTTAAGGATCTTGATCCACCGCAGGTTTCAATTGATTATCCCAACGCATTCGATATTTTCAGCAGCCCTCCCACCTACATGGTCGAGATCACCGATTTCTCTCCAGAAATCTTTTATTACGAGGTATATATACCTTCCTTTGGCTACTCTCTTGGGCCGGTGTTTTTCACGTCCAATGACACCATGGATGGAAACGTGTGGAATTCGATTCCTGAGGAAGAAATCGTTGATTGGATATTCGTGGCGATTGATGCATCGGGGAATTCAAATTATACTTCCGTTCCGATTGAGAAGGATACCACAATTGCTGATATCGAATTATCCTACGTGGATTCACCCGGCACTGTTATTCGGGGACAAGAGAATATTCCGGTTGAAATATTCGTGGAGAATGTGGGATTCAATGACGCAGAAATAACAGGAATTAACTTGACGCTGGAACATTTCAACGGGAATTTCACGGAAGATATTAGCTCGCAATATTCCATTACACCCGTACTTTTCACGCTTCCCACTGTGGTATCAGCGGGCAGTGGCATGTCCTTTAATTTCGAGGTAGATGTGTCTTCCTATGCTCAAACGGGGGATAATGTAACCTTGGATGCCCAGGTTTCTGCACATGATGTAAGAACCTTTGATGATGTGTCCGATCTGAATGGCAGCACGAATCCAGGCAATTGGATGGTGTTGAAACCTGCCGAAGTTAAGATCGTTGGAATGGACGATACGCTGAACCTACCTTACGTGCAAGGAATGTCAATAGACATCGAGATCGCCTTCCATAATTTTGGTCAGGCGAGGGCTACCATCAGTGATGTCGATTTGGCTTTCTCCATGGGTGATATACCAGCAATTGGGTTCTCCCACGATAATCTAAGCCCGTTTTACGTGCGTGGTGGTGAAACGGTGATAAAAAGCATTCATGTATCGATAGGCGAGAATAGCGATGTAGGCAACATCACGATAGATGCAGTTGCTACTGGTACAGAGCAATATACCAACAATCCCATTTTGGCATTTTCAAACAAGACTCAACCTTTCATCCTCGATTTATCGAATGATGAGCAATTCAATGGTATCTTGCACGATGGAATTTTCATTTACACCACCGGTTATTATTATAACCAGACTTTGGACCATGAAGTATTGATCCTGTGCAAATGGGGCCCTGCGGGAGATCTTAAATGGACCCGTGAGTGGCATGAAGGTGACTCCACGATTGGTGAAGATATCACCTTTGATGGAAAATACCTGTATATTGTTGGCACGGTGCAAACA
>WJJB01000230.1 GCA_014729935.1 Candidatus Bathyarchaeota archaeon
CCAATATTTCATGTTCTGGTTGGAAAACAGCAGATTCACGCTCCACTACCACGGTATCTATCACTAACAGTTCAAACATTTCCATCGTGGATTCTAATTTTCCAAACGATACTATCACGCATGAATTCATTAATTGCACCGATATTAACTTGGAGAATCTCACGTTCATGAATTGGAGTGTATCTGCATTCCTCTTGAACGAATGCCATGATATCACTTTCAGCAATAATATCCTAAATGAATCTGGTGATTCTCCCGGGACTGCATTTATCATGATAAACTGTGATGGAACGCTGGTGAAAAATTCCCGGTGCATGGATTATGATGGCATGTGCTTTGGAATACAAGGGAATGACCTGAATGCAAGCAAGAACACGACATTCGCAAATATCACCTTCGATAATTGCTCGAAAGCAATAGATGCAGGGAATTCAGGGGATATTTGGGTAGAAAACGTGTCTGTTAATAATAGCCAGTTTGCCATAAATTTCCATAGTTGCAGCAATGTGCACATCTCGAATTCTTCGATGGATTCCTCATTTTCGCATTCAATCTCAATGTCTTATTGTAATAATACTCACATTAGCGATGGTTTTTTCAGGAATAACACCGGATTTTCTGGTTCCATTTACATGTATGAGGCAAAAGGGTTCGAGCTGAATAATTGTTCCTTTCTTCCAAATCCCCAAAAACGTCACCACGGTGTTCTTTTGCTTTATTCCTCGGGAGGAAACATGAACGGGAACAGGTTTAACCACAGTTATGACCGCAGTATTGGAATATACATTCAGCATAGCACGGAAATCAACGTGGAGGAAAATACATTCAACAATTACAGCATTGGAATCAACGTGTATGAAAGCACCAAAGTGAATGTGACCAGTAATAATTTCATCTCGATGCAAGAAACAGGCGTCCTTCTCGAACATTCGAGTAATGTTATTATATCGCTTAACGAGTTGCAAGGAAATGAAGGAATTTCTGGTGTCAGGTTGACGTCCTCGTGGTTTAATAGCTTGCAATCGAACTTGATCGATAATTTTAGTTATGGAATATACCTGTGGGATGCTATCTCGAACGACTTTCAAGACATGACCATCCAAGCATGTAGTTATGGGATTTACATCTATAATTCCCGACAAAATGTGATTATAGCCAGTAATTTCACCAATTTTAATGAATACGGGATTTTAATCGAGCAATCACGGGATAATAACATCACCTGGTGCTCATTTTCCCAATCAAGCAATTGCATACACGAGGACAAGGAGAGCAAGGATAATCACTTTTCCAACAACACTAATTGCGATTATTCTGGGATTCCTTCGCCCAGAAAAAACCCATTTGTCGTGGTTGGTATCAGCGGCATCCTGACTGGTGCTTTACTTGTCGGCTTGATCATCTACCAGAAGATTACCATAAAAAAGAAAAAGGAACTAGCGAGGAAATACAAGGATGTCCCAAGTAACAGGAAAGTTATCCTGAAATTGGACCGGATACGGAAAGAATACACGATGGGCAAGGAAACCATCCATGCCTTGAAAGATGCCTCATTGGAAGTGGAGCGTGGGGATTTCATCGCCATCATGGGACCATCTGGAAGTGGGAAATCCACGTTGCTCAACATCATAGGAACGCTAGATGCACCAACTTCGGGAATGTTGTTTCTCAATGGAAAGAGCATTTTCACCAATGAAATGGTAGCTCGAGAAAAGAAAGGTGGGAATTATAAGACAGGGAAGAGCTTGAAGCTCGCAAAGGAAGTGGAGCTTGCCAAGCTTCGGCGAATGCACATTGGATTCGTGTTCCAGTTCTATAACTTGATTCCCGTCCTTAGCGCGCTGGAAAATGTGATGCTGCCGATGACCATTCAACCGATCTCCCGGGATGAGAAGCGTGAAAAAGCATTGAACTTGTTAGAACTTGTTGGATTAAAGGGAATGGGCGATCGGCTACCGTCGCAACTCTCGGGGGGCGAGCAACAGCGGGTGAGTATTGCCCGGGCACTTGCAAACGATCCCATCATCGTACTCGCTGATGAACCAACTGGTAACTTGGATCAAGGAACCGGGAGAGAAATAATGAAATTATTCGAGAAATTAAATAGCGAAAACGCGCAAACATTCCTGATCGTTACCCATGATCCAGCCGTGGCATCCCGAGCTCACAAGATCATCCATATCAGAGATGGAAGCATCGACCATTGAAACCAACAGGCTCTCGTGAACACAATAAACACCATGTCCACAAGGTATTATAGGTTGTCGCTCCAATGCTCTTTTATTTGCTGACGGTATTGGTGACACATGGGAAGTACACCAACCGCCACGTCAACTGGCGAGAATGAAAAAGCCAAGAAGAAAAATCCGCGTCATGTTTCCGAGTATCCAACCAATCCGAATGCAAAGCGCATGCAAGTGCCGGAGTTTGACGTTGATCATATATTTGAAGGTTCCGGGAGCAAAGTTTCAAGGGAATTGGAACCTGCTCGAGAAAGTTTAGGTGTCTCGCCTGATGAAAAAGCAAGGCAGGCTTATTTTTGGATAGTTAATAATGCCATTATTTCCCCCTATTATGATATTGAATTCAACGGGAACACCGCGAGCACGGAGATATCATTCACTGGCGCGGGGTCCACATTAACCATTCCGAACGAACAATCATATTCCTCGTTCGTGCTGTTACCCTTGCTGAATTTCCTCGTGCGAAAGCGGGCATTGTTTATTGGAGGGCCCGGTAGGGGTAAAACTGCATCTGCTTTATTGATGGGATTACTCGCGGGATACTCCATGGACACCATCAAGCAAGCCATACAGCATGGGCAGCCTCAAATGACAATCACGGATCTTCTTGGAAATCCCCTACCACGTGACTTATTGCGGGCAAAACAAATGGAAGAAATCAAGATCGCGTGGAGGAAATGGATAGAAATGCGTGTGAAAATTGTTGATGAATACAATCGCATCCCCACCCGGACCCAGTCTGCATTGTTGACCTTGCTTGCAGACGGGTACGCAGAGATCTTGGATCAGGTTATAGAATGTGGTGAAAGCGCGTGGTTCCTCACGGCGAATGATGACATTGGTGGTGGAACCTACCAGGTTATCGAGGCATTGAAGGACCGGCTGGATATCGTCGTTATCGCACTGAATTTCAATTCAAGGTTTCTTGACGACCTCCTGTTCCGGGTCGAGCAAGGTATCAAG
>WJJB01000231.1 GCA_014729935.1 Candidatus Bathyarchaeota archaeon
CATTTACGAAGACCCCATATCATTCCCCTTCCTTTCGGTGGTGAAAATCCCCCAAGATCCTCCGTCCCTTTCCGTGGCGGGTTTCGATTGGACTACTCCTTTTGAAGGCATCTGGGAACACATGTCCTTGAACGTGATGGCACCACATGGCATATTCAAAAACACCTGGGAGCGGCCAGGATCCGCATGGGTGGGCACATGGTTGTGGGACAACGCATTTCATTCCAAGATCTGGAGCCTGTCCAATCTTGATTATGCCGCGTACGTGCTGGAATCCCACATGAAGTTCCAAGACAAGGAAAATCCAAATGATGAGTACAACTACGGGCGCATCCCGCATTCCATCGAAGGCAATAAAGTCAATAGTTGGACCCAACCTCCGCTTATGGCATGGGCATTTTGGGAATTATTCAAGAAAAATGGGTCGATAGATATGCTTGCCAGGTATTTTTCCGACCTATTTGCCTATCACTTGTGGTTGAATTTCAATAGGGATTTGAACAAGGATGGCTTGTATTCGTGGCTTCATGGATTCGAATCTGGCATCGATAATGCCCCCAGGTATGATTCCATCTCGCCCTTGGAATGCAATGCGGTGGATTTCTCGTCATGCGTGTCGGTGCAATTACGTTCCCTAATACACATGGCGACGGTGCTTAAGGACATCCCCACCCGTGATGGCTTGCTTGAGCGAAAGAAAGAACTCGATGATTGGATCAATGAAGACTTGTGGGACGAGGAAACCGCGTTCTTCTACGACAAGGCGTTTGCTGGAAAGCACGAGGGGGAGTTTATAGGTCCAAAAATGATCTCGGGTTGGTATCCCTTGTTTGCAGGAATCGTTCCCCGTCACCGGTTGGGCAGGTACCTTTCCCATCTCACGGATTCCAGCGAGTTCTGGACCCCATTCCCCGTGGCTACCGTTGCCAGGGACGAGGAATCGTTTGATGAGGAAATGAACATGTGGCGAGGACCCACGTGGATTAACACCAATTATATCATCATCAAGGGATTGAAAGGATATGGATTCAGGGCGCTTCCAGGTGAGCTTGCCTACCTAACCGTCAAGCACCTTTTTGACGTGTACAATGAAAAGGAAATATATTACGAGTATTATAGCTCGCTTGGAAATAATGATGGCATCGAGACCTTCTCCAGGAAAAAGGAAAAGAACGGTCCTCGCCCGTATTTTGGATGGACCTGCTTGGTAGCTAATATCCTTGTTGAGGAGATGCTTGGCATTGAGGTACAACACGATGCCATCCTGCTCGTGCCAAGTGTGCCAGACGCATTCATCAATGTCTTGCAAGAGGGGGTCGTGAAGGGAACCTTGCCCAAGGTAAACGGATGGAACCAAGGCAATATTGAATTCACCATCGATTTCAAACCGGGGAATATCATAAACTACCGGTTCAACCTCGATATGCCAATGGATATTCACGTGGTGGATTTCGATACGAAAGAATCAATATTCACAGGGGATTACTTGAACATGATTGATATCGATATAGAGAATAACAAGGATGTGGTATCAATCCTATCAAAACCAGATGGCTTGGTGTCCAAAGAGGAGTTTCAAGTGGAAGATGGTTGAGATACATCTCCATGGCTGGATATCCTAGCGCCTTTCCTCGGAATCACGTGAAATCATCGCGCGTGTGGTACGCAACCTTCTCAATGCCATGAATGTATTGCTGGACGAGCTCTCCCGATTCGTCCCATGGAAAGTTCGGAAAGGACACCAATCTGCCACATAAATCATCGGTGAATTGAAGATCGCTAGCAGAGTACCCGCGTTCCAGGAAATATGGTTGCTTGTGCAACATCTCGTACCGGCTTTGCCCCACTCTCAATCCCTCCGATCCCAGCAGGAAGGTTAGGTCCTCCCTTGGAATTATTCCAGCCCCCTCCCTGTACAACACCTGGTTCATAAAGTACGTTCGCTTGATATAAGATGGTCTGGGAGGGATTTCAAAACCTGTTCCTTCAATTTCTTCTATTCCATTTAGGAACGTCTCGCAATTTCGGGTGATGCGCCCGTTTATCTCGGGGAACTTGCGTAATTGGCACAGTGCGATCGCTGCATGTAGCGGGGAGATTCTATGCTTTAGTCCGAGTCCCGTACGCCTGTATTTCTTGAATGCATCCCGATCTAAATCCTGTAGCATTTCATAATGCCCGAGTGCCATGGCTCGTTCGTGAATGTCGATATCATTTGTCACGAGAATTCCTGCTTCTCCCGCGGGAATGACTTTTGATCCTTGAAGTGAAAAGATGGCGCAGGTACCCAAGGTTCCTACCTTGCTTCCCTTGTATTCTGCACCGTGAGCGTGGGAGGCGTCCTCGATGATGGGTATCCCGCCACGCTCTTCAGCGATTTCACTGATTTCATCCATTTCGCACGGGTACCCGTAAATATGAACAGGAACGATGGCTTTCGTTTTTTCAGTTACTTTCTTGCGGATATCGGCTGGATCGATGCATAAGGTTGTAGGATCGGACTCGCAAAAAACAATCTTGGCTCCTAGAAAAGCGGCGGGCATTACAGTCGCCCAATAGGTGTTGGTTGGCGCGATCACTTCATCTCCCTTTCCTATTCCGAGAGCGAAAAAGGCAGATAGGAGACATGCGGTGCCGTTAACCTTTGGGAGGGCGTGCTTGGCTCCGATGAATTGCTTGAATTCAGCCGCAAGTGTTTTGCCTATTTCTGATTGCGATATCTCTCCATTCCTGAGTAGTTCAAGCACTGCTCTTTCTTCTTCCACGCCCATTTTTGGCCATTGAAGTAATTCATCCTGATCCAAGGAGATTGCCTTGCTCCCCCCATCCATAGCTAAAGGTTCCATGTTCAGGCGCCATCCCTTTTTTGCGCGTGTAGTTCTGATCGTTCATCATCATGCATCTCTATTGGTTTCTTGGAGGACATGA
Organism: Candidatus Bathyarchaeota archaeon; assembly: GCA_014729935.1. Taxonomy (GTDB): domain Archaea; phylum Asgardarchaeota; class Lokiarchaeia; order Sigyniarchaeales; family Sigyniarchaeaceae; genus WJJB01. Next base: position 2,929 of record WJJB01000231.1, read on the forward strand.
CCCTATTCAAGGCTGTTGATGAGGATATGGAAAGCAAGATAATCCCGGCGATATTTAATGCGAAGGAAATGAATTGAAAAGCCCCGAATGGTACCTGGTAAATTAAAAAGTCACTAATGAACGGGATCAATATCACGAAAGAGCTCATCACGGGGACCACCACGTTTGCTTGCCCCCCTTTCTTGAAAGCATATTGAGTTGTCCAAAATGCTCCTTGCCCGAGTAGAATTCCCACAACTAGCCAGATATTCGCTAGGGATTTTAAGATCTCGTTATCTCCCGTGGATGTTGCGAATATGGAAGCAATGTAAGAAAACCCGTTAAAAAAACCCGCAATGGCACCAAAAACGAATCCTTGGCCGCTATCGATCTTCACGGAGATGATAGCAATGACGGTTCCGATCAAGGTGATGATAGCCATGTAAATGTAAAACGGGGTGTTTGGAAGGGGTTTTACG
>WJJB01000232.1 GCA_014729935.1 Candidatus Bathyarchaeota archaeon
CGATCTTTTCCTGTATTGATTGCATGTTGGAACGCATACCACCGATTTCTTTCACGATTTCCTCTCGTACCGCCTCGCTTAACTCGATGCGTGTTTGCAAGTTGTTAATGGCATTGTTGAGCTGGATTTCCATGGAACTGAATGCGGATAGGAATATCTCCACGAGGTTCGTAAGTACGTCGACGGTTTCACCAATATCTACTCCCTTTCTTGCCCTGAAACTGTCAGTAAGGGATTTCACCATCTTCTGGTTGAGTTTCTTCTCCACCTCGGAGATAACCTTGCGTATCTTTTTCTGCATATCTTTATCCTTGATCTCGCTGCAGACGGAATGAGCTTCCTGCAAAGCTTCTATTGCTTTCTCGAATTCATTCTCTTGGTATAATTCCTCGGCCCGTTGCAACAATTCATCCCGTTTTTTCACTGATTCTCCAATGTAATCTGGAATGTTAGCCCAACTCATGGCGTCTACCTGTGAAAAACTAAATATGGTGTTATTTCCCGGGATATACCTATACGAAGTGGCATTTATATTTATTCCAAATACCCGTTCTATCGCGTAGCTGCTCATATATCCATGATAGACATTCAAGGCATTCATGTCGATGTAGTGTAATAACTCGACCTGCATGTGCTTCCACGGTTAATCCAAAATGCCACCCGGCGAGTACTTGACCATCATGCCATGATAATTGGATCCACATCATTACTCCTTATGGTGCAGCGTGGCTAATCGCGATACCGAAAATTATATACGTAACTCGACCCGTAAATACTTGGCCCCGGGCGCCCAGGATGGCGTGCTGCCGGTGCTGATGATTGCAGTGGTAATCAAGTGGTTAAGATGCCAGCCTGCTAAGCTGGTGCCTGTAAGGGCGCGAGGGTTCGAATCCCTCCCACTGCGCTTCCGGAACCCGGAGGTTCGCCGGGATTTTCTCGGCCGCAAAGCAGGGTTAAAATAAGGGTAACCCTATTAGCTTGATGGGAGCGGTAGGATTTATAGCCTTTCTTGGACTTGAACCCCGGGTGCCCCACTACCTTCTTGAAAAAACGGGAGTAGAAGGTCTCAAGATATTATCGCGCTTGCTGGAGTGTGATGCTATCGGGTTCCTTGAGCCACGCCCCCCATATCCTTAAGTACCCTCAAGTAGGTGTGCTTGAAACCCGTGATCTTGCAGTGCTCTTGGAATTAACCCTCCGATCTTCTAGTCAACGACTCCCCATCCAATTGGCTGCAACCAATCGTATTAGCAAGCAAATGTGCTTGCGCCACATGCTGGTAGATGCATGCCTTCACAGCCTCTTCGAGGATCGATGCAATTCCTTTTCGATCCAACCTTAAAAAAAACCCGGGATAACTTATTTCTGCGTGAAAAAGCCTGAAACTGAATCCATTCTATTTTTGTCGCCCGACATGTCATATCCGGGTAATATCCACTAAGAAATATGTGCGAGACCAAGAGACGCACGTGATGTTCCTGAAACCTTCCAATCTCGTTCCATCGGTTGCTCGTGCCACCTTTCCCCTCCATGCATTACACATGACCCGAGATAAGCAAGGGATTTCATCACAAGGTTAAAGAAGCCGATAACATTTAATAAGCATGGTTAGGTTACCTTTATTAATCCCATTGGTTAACAAAACCGCTAACAAAAACTTGCCATCCCGGTTGACACCATGACGACTGAATCAGTGAAAATAAACTGGAGTACCACCTGCGAGAAGTGCTTGGGGCACATGGTAAAGCGTCGCATCACTTTCGAGGGTGATGTGAAATGGGTCGTCCAGTGCACGCGTTGCAGGTTTTACAAGGAAATAGAGCAATAATTTCCCTGGATTTTTTCGTTTAAGATGGCAGATTCCTTTTCATTCTCACTTGGAATGTATTGAATTATCTAGCTATTTTCGAATACCAGTACCCGGGCATGGATGAAAGCGTAGAAAGTTTATCACCGCATGTAAGATACAATGATTGCGATTCGTATATTGTGCATTAGCATTATAATGATCAATTCCCTTGTGGTACACTGTAACGATACGATCTGGCATGGGACCACGGTGTTTTATCGAGATGGAAGGAACAGAAACAAGGGAACAGGTGGATGGTGAAACGGCAGTCGATCCCACGCCTGGCAAAAGGAAGTTGAGGGATCGGGTGGGTTTGCCGAGTGAAATCAAGCCATTCTCCGAGATGAACCGTCCAAAGAAGGGGAAACCAAGCACAATCTTCAGATTCTTGCGCCTGATATCCATTTGGATCCTTGCATTTAGTCTCATCTCGAGTTTCATCTACAGTATCATCTTGGCTGCGGAACCCTTTGGTTCGCCGTATAATCCCGAATTTAAGGTCATAACCTCGTACACCCTTGCCGCGGTTTCTCTATCGGGTTTTCTCGTGCTTGGCATTGCTTCGGAAGGGAAGGATCGTGCTGCTGAAATCCAACGCATTATTGCTGAAAAAAAACGCAAGATGAAGGAATTTGGTCTTACCGACGAGCAGGCAAAGCTGGTGGAGGAGGAATTCATGCCGGTGATGAAAAAGGGCACCAAGTTCAAGAAATTCTTTTATGGAATGGCGATCATCGGCCTTGGGGCATATGGTATTATATACTTAGCATTCGGTTTGAGGTATCACATTTTCGCAATGTATGGCTTGGTCGGTGCTATCATCAGTATTGGATTCATCCTTGCAGGATTTGCTGGTGATCTCAACGTGGAGTTATGGCGGTTTGAGATATTTGGACTACATGTGCACGAAGCTGCCATTGGTATCTTTTTCCTGCTTGTTGCAATTCCGCTCATGTACAATGGCGCGTCGGTGGACAAGATATTGGCTGCATTTTATTTCTTCGTGGGTGCCTTCCTTATTGGTAGGGATTGGCGAGATGTCTCCTCCGGCAAGATCATCGAGCGCGTGAAGCGTGAAAAGGACGAAACCAAGATGGGATGTCGATCCCCGGGTGGGGAACCGCAGCAGGAGGGTTCCAAATCACCGGAATGCTAGTTGCGTTTTTCCCCTGAGCTCAATTATCCGGATAACGTTCTCGATCGCCTTTTCCTTCACTTCCTTGTCATTCGTTGCTATCACTACTGCCTCCACGGGTTGGACTTCTTTTTGGAATTTCTCGGGATCTTGTAACATCTCTAGGGCGATCCGAATAACGTAGTCATCAACAGGCTCTCCCTCGTCCAATGGAACATCCAACACGATCACGCCGCCGTGTTCTTGCTTCCCCTCGGCGAGAAGTAAAGCGGTCCTTGCATCCCTTCCTCGTTGATATCCTCTATTTCCCGATGCGATGCGGTTCATTTCGTCAATCACGCCCCGGGGGATAACTAGCCTCGTGGATCCCTCCACGAGTCGAGGTATCTCGTGGAAAATATCTATCTTGAATTGCAAGGGCACGAATAAGAAGTTGGAATCAAGGATTACAACCGTTACCATAGCGGTATACCATGCCCGCGGGTATATAAATCCATCTCGGATTATCGCGGAAGAGGAGACTTTTTTTTCCATGAAAAGCTATCTATTTCACCAAGTATCACGCGAGAACGAGATCCAAGACAAGGTGAACACGAGAGATGGTCGATTATAATGCGCAGGCGGTGGAGTTGAAGTGGCAGGAACGGTGGAAGGAAGCCGGTATCTTCGAGGTAGAAATAGATGAAGGGAAGGATAAGTTTTACTGCTTGGAAATGTATCCCTATCCCAGTGCCAAGCTTCACATCGGTCATCTCAGGAATTATTCAATTGGCGATTGCTTGGCGCGCTTCAAGCGCATGCGAGGATATAACGTGCTTTATCCGATGGGATATGACGCGTTCGGCCTTCCTGCCGAAAATGCTGCCATAGAACACGATGCAGATCCCGAGAAGTGGACATGGTCGAACATCAAGGCGATCAAGAAGCAGCAACAACGGTTGGGTTTATCTTACGATTGGCGCAGGCAGATCCAAAGTATCAGTGAAGATTATTACAAGTGGAACCAGTGGATTTTCCTGAAGATGTTGGAGTCCGGACTGGCATTCCAGGAGGAGGCGTATGCAAATTGGTGCCCGGATTGCCACACTGTCTTGGCAAACGAGCAAGTGGTCAACGGGCGCTGCTGGAGATGCAATAGCGATGTAACCCAGAAGATGATGCGCCAATGGTTTTTCAAGATCAAGGAATACGCTGATGAGCTTGTCGATTGCTTGGAGGATCTTGATTGGCCTGAACCCGTTAAGGTCATGCAGCGAAACTGGATCGGCAGGTCTGAGGGAACCATCATCAAGTTCACTGTTAAGGGTACGGGCGAGGAAATTCCCATCTTCACGACCAGGGCAGACACAGTATATGGCGTAACCTTCATGATATTCGCACCGGAACATCCATTGGTGAGCGAGTGGGTGAAGGGCACGGAATTCGAGGATGATTTCGCTGCATTCCTGGAAGAAGTTATCCAAGAAGACAAGTTCCAACGGACGAACATCGAGCACGAGAAAAAGGGAATGTTCATCGGAAAGCACGCCATCAATCCCGTGAACGGTGAGGAAATCCCGATCTATGTTGGTAATTTCGTTATCTATGAGTATGGCGCTGGTGCAGTGATGGCTGTCCCTGCTCACGATCAACGGGATTTCGAATTCGCAAAGCGCTTTGACCTTCCCATTAAGGTGGTTATCCAACCCTACGATTACGAGATCAACGGGGATAAGATGAGTCGTGCGTATGTTCAGGACGGCGTTATGGCAAATTCTGGCGAGTTCAATGGCATTGAAAATCGTCGTGCCATCAAGAAGATAGGCAAGATGCTAGAAAATATGGACAAA
>WJJB01000233.1 GCA_014729935.1 Candidatus Bathyarchaeota archaeon
CACGACGATGCTATAATCATGGTTGAACGGGGTTTGCATGTAGAAGATAAATGCGATGGCATAGATCGCGCCCCACGCGGAAATGAGCAGGTAACCGTTCCTATTGATTTTCATGTCAATGATTACTACTCCCGATCCTATTTAAATCGCGTAGCTCTGGTTCATCCGTGGTACCCCGGCAGCATGTATTCTCCAAGGAATGGGTGGAGACCATGCTTGCCACGGAAAATCAGGCTGTTCCCGAGATGGTTGAATCGAGCACAAGGTTGATGGACAAACTTGATCATCCGCATCATGAACATCACCGTGTGAAGATGATGGCGTGCATCCTGCGACACCGCGGGTGGGAATTACACGTGGTAGGGGGAATCAAAAGGACCAGCATGATCACGTGCATCAGGAGTAATGGCAGGGATCTGAGCAGGTAGTAAGACTCGATCTCGTGGCCCTTTTGCCGAACTCACGATATGCTCGAACTTATCATCCTTGCACTTACCTAGAGAAATGATAATGTTTTTATTTTAAATCCTTTAATTGAATCCATCTATCTCGAAAGATGATAGCTATTTATTTAGACATAAATGGTGAACCAAATGGTTGATTGCCACAATATGAAGGTTGGCGAGGTATATAGTTGCCCGAAATGCGGCTTGGAAATGAAAGTGCTACAGGATTGCGATTGCGGGGACCAGGAAGGTGCTTGCGGTTGTGGTACTGAGTGCGGGTTCGAGTGTTGCGGGGAAGCAATGGTTAAGAAGTAATTCCGAGACCTTGCAATCAATTTCCTTCATTCCCATTTCTTTTTTGCCCGTCCTGCGAGTGAAAACCCGCCCCTTTAGTTTAGGGCGTGGTAGTTCAATCTGTGGAATTCAAGATGGGCCCAGCCCATGATTTCGTTATCGCATTGAAAGGAAACAAGGATGCATTATGGTTTAATTATTTTCCATGACTAGCATCAGGTCCTCAAAAGTTTTCCTATCGTACTTGCCGGCACCGTGCCAGAGAATGTTGCCATCTGGCTTGACGAGGAATAGATGTATCGTGCTCTCATCTTGGATATGCAACGCCTTCTTGAACTCATCTTTATCGAGGTAAAGCGTGATCGTGTGCTTTCGGGTTTGCTTGCTCGGTATACCCGTGCGCATTCCACCATCAATGAAAAAGCGTCCCAGGGAGTATATCTTTCCTAGCGTTGGCAGCTCGTAGAAATCGAAATCGTCCTTGCCTTGCTTGATTCTTGCCAAGTGGGGGATCCACGTGTCGACGAGCTCCTGGTGCCATCGCTTGAATGCCACGATGAGCACGTTCAAAGCACAGTGAAGGTGATCGGGAATATTCACTGGTTCGTTTTCCAAGTTTTTTGCTTCAATCTCGGGAAATTTCATGATGATTTCACTAAGAATGTTCGAGTACAGGTATGAAACTGATTATCCCGCCAAAGAAATGGAGCCAGTTCTAATTCAAGCCGAAGATCGAAGCGATTGCCTCCCCCACCGCATCAGGTAGTCCATGGTATATTCCAGGCGCCAGTATGCTACCCGTCTTCTCCCTGATCAATCCAAAGGTGAAACCCGATACGAAAGTAAACGTTCCCCACCACGCGGAGAGTCCAAGCGATCCAATGAATGGATTGAATGGATTCAACACGTGCGACAAGGAGAACAGAAATGATGAGATGATGAGCCCCGGTCCGAACTGTATTCCTGCAATGGTATAGGGACGTCCGAATTCCAAGTTCACGGTGGACTGGTAATATCCACGGTACTTGATTTCCTCGCCAAAACCAGAGATAAGAAACTGCCATGCAATTATAGCTACAATCTCTGGTGAATATCGCTGGGTGGAAATTGCGAGTATCAATGGAACGAAGAGAAGCACCACCAGCATGATGAGATTCGATTTCGTGGTGTGCGGTGAAACGATATCATCGATTTCCTTCTTTTCAAGTACCTTTAGGATGAATACCAGCGTGATAACCATGAATCCCGTGATTATCAAGGCTCCAGGGGGATCAAGCATTCCAAACCCCAAGGAAGCAATGATCACGTATCCTAACAAGAACGGGATTAGAGCGAATACGAAAACCGACATGGCAACATCAAGATCAAACTTCCAATGCTCGGTGGTGAATCCATATGATTTGAAATCACGATTTCGTATTTTCACGATTAGCAAGGGAAATGTATAGATTAGGATATTGAACAAGTAATTAAACCCCAGGATTTGCTTTTCCAGGACAAGAAAGCCATCAAGAACTACCACCAGCCACCTGCTAAGGATGAAACTCACCACGTATACAACTGCAATCTCAATCAATGACCAACCTTTGACCATGGACATCAACCCCTGTGAGACCTGTCTTTTTACTTGTACCACATGCCCTTTTTCAAGGCAAATGTAACCTATCACGCAAGCAACGACTTTGCACTATCGAAAGTGGCACGCAATGCTCTTGTTCGAGCAGCGGAATCAGGACGACCATATCCAATACCATGCTAGTGCGTTTCGGCCAAGTGGGGGTAATGGCGTCCGTTTTGCTGGTGCAACATGCTATTCATCATGCCCTTTGCGAACAGCGCTTGTCGTGTTTCGGGAATCGATTAACAATTGGTAGGAACCTTTTTTAACTTATTTGACGAGAAGTCCCCCACGTACTCCCTCACGTTGGTGATTGATTCGAACGCCATGAAAGCATGTTGCCACTGCGGAAAGGATGGAAAATGCGTGTCTTATCATGGCGTTATCGCGTGCGGAAAAGGGAACAACATGTACCGTGATGAGGACTGCATCATCAATATCTACTCCGGTTGTTCTCAAAGCCACCCCCCGTGATCGAGGAGGCTTCCAAGGAATGATTCCTTGGGGGCATGCGTCGACACGCAGCCCTGCCCAGGGAAAAGGTCGTGGTGGATTCGTGAGATGCCCCGTAATGTTTTCATGGATGGATAGCTCGCGTCAGGATTGGTTTTCTTCACTTCCTTGGCTTGATCCGACGGTGGTAATTTTCATGGGAGTGCCGTCCAAGACAACAGTTTCCTTCACCCTCATGAAGATGGGAATTGATGCAAGGAATAGGAAAGACGCGAAGAAGACTTGCCAAGAAATTGCAATCGCGGGTTGGTCTATTGCACCGTAAATGGCGCCCCCAATCCATACGCCGATCATCTGATTTACCGTGTTAGACATGTTATTGATACCTATGAATTGTCCCCGCTTCTCATCGGGAAGTAAATCTTGAGTCCAAGCACCCAGGATAGTCACGACACCATTCAAGATAAACAACATCAAGCCGATCGAGATTATCAAGAGGGCGATATTCATCGTCGTGACCACCACCGGCACCATGAAAAACCCACCACAACCGATGAGGATGCTATAAATCAACGGTTTCTTGCGACCATACTTGTCACATAGCTTTCCTAGCAGGACAGACATGCCAAATCCAAGGAAAATGTATTCCAAGAGCACCACGCCGATCACCAAGAAATCAAGGGGAAGCGCCGTGACGAATTCAAATATCCAGGGAAGGAACATCTTACTCCCTATGTTGAAAACGAGTGTGGCGATAAGCATCTTGAAGAATTCCCATTCTTTCTTCAATTCAGAGAATTTGAACGAGTGGGCGATTTCCTTATACCACCTTCCCGGTCTTGACGAGGTCACTTTCTCGCTTCCAGCATTTACCGTGGTTGGTTTATTGTCTCTCTCGGTTGGATTTTCCCTGATGCCAAGAAAGCAAGTGATGGCAATCAAGATGTAAATGATGCCCGTGGTAATCAGGATGATGTAATGGCCAGTCTTATTCAAGTATTCGACAGTCTCTAAATTCACCATGGTGGTATTCGTGAATGCTGAATCAATTAGTAGGAAAAATACGATGGCACCAAACCCGAAGACGCCGGAGATGATATTTATATACG
>WJJB01000234.1 GCA_014729935.1 Candidatus Bathyarchaeota archaeon
CAAGCAGAACTTTCCCAATCCCGCCTTCGGGGGCGGGGATGACGTGCCTGGCACGTGGTTCAATTTCACCATGGGAAACGTGGATTTCTTCATGTTGGATTGTCGTTTCTACAGGCAAGATCCCGGTGTGGTGGATAATCCCTCGATGCTTGGTACCGATCAGAAAGCATGGTTGATGCAAGCACTAGCGAATTCAAATGCCACCTTCAAGGTGATAGCAAGTTCGGTTCCATGGGCTAATGGCACGAAACCGGGTAGCAAGGACACGTGGGATGGATTTCCCGGCGAGCGGGAAGATATTTTCTCGTGGATTGGGAATAATAATATCACCGGTGTGGTGTTACTCTCTGCGGATAGACACCGATCCGATGCTTGGCTTATTGAAAGGCCACAAAGCTATGACCTCTATGATTTTTCCAGTTCTTGCCTAACCAACATCCACCGGCATCCGGTTCTTGATGCATCGCTCTTTGGTTACAACGACAAGAACTCCTTTGGCAGGATAGACTTCGACCTTGCCAATCCCAACCCAACCGTGACATATACCATCTACACGATTGATAATGAAACCAAGGGTTCCATGAGCGTATCACTCTCCGAGCTTTCATGACAAAAGGACATCTTTCATTAAGTTCCCTATCATGTGATTCCTTGGATGTTAACGGTGGAAATATACCAATTGAAGTGGCATGGTGGAGATTGGGCGTGAAAAGAGCACCAGTGGAAGGGATTGTATACTCGGTGTTTGACGAGAAACTCGGGCCGAAGCCATTATGCTGGTCACCACCATCCATCGACCCCACGTTGCTTGATCTTGCAAGCAAAAAGTCTATGAATCTAACATTCGGGATCATGGAAGAAAGCACGAACGATCTTGCCATGCTTCCATTATCGAGCAAGAAGGTGAAAGCACTTGTTCAGGTTCTCAAGATCAGGCATCATTCGTTCATGGGTGGATTTGGCGAGCGTACAATCTCCTTGTTGTTTCCAGAAAGCGAGGAGAACCTCCTTTATGAACATATTCAAGAATTGAAGAACGCGGTAAACCCCGTGGCCGAGAATTTCCTGAATAACTGGTCACTGGATGAAGAAAAGGAACTCGCGTTTACATTCATCAAGGAACTTCATGAAACCGTCACTGCCATGCTGGAGGATTTGCAGAAAGTGGAGTCCGTGATCAAGAGTGAAAACGCATTTCCTCCGGATTTGAATTCGAACGAGACTGGGACTGGAAACAAAATCGAGTTCAAGATCATCGTGTGCGGAGAACCACAAGTTGGCAAAACAACTCTCTTGTTGAAATTTGTCGATGGTGCATACAGGAAAACATACATCCCTTCAATTGGAGTGAATATTCTCGAAAAGATCGTAAACATGGGGAAGTATTCAATCGAGTTCGTGCTTTGGGATATTGCCGGTGAGGTGAAATTTTCCAAGATACGCCAGCACTTTTATGATGGAGCCATGGCACAACTTTACGTGTTTGATCTCACCCGTGAGCATACACTGGTAAAACTAGCGGATTGGTACGATGACGTTCAAGAAAACATCGGTTCTGATGCAGTGGGAATCATTGCTGGAAACAAGAAGGACTTGAAAGCAAGGAGGGAGGTTAATGAAGATACCGTGAAGGAATTCGCGGAATCTAGAGGAATGCAATACATCACGACTTCTTCATTGACCGGTGAGAACGTGGAAAGAACCTTTCAGCAACTTGGCAGGTTGCTGCTCGCACGGATGGGAAAGATATAGCTTTCACTTGCAGCTATAGGAGAAGAAACCCAAGGATTCTAATCGTGTTCTTAGTGTTCCCTTCTCGCTCGCATCAAGATCTTGCAGCGGGGACCGGACGGGACCGAGATCAATGCCGATTTCCTTCATCACGAACTTGCACGCGGCGAGAAGACTTCCCGATTTGAAGAGTTCCCTAACCATCAAGATGGCATCACGCTGGCATTCCCGGGCTTGTTTTATCCGACCAGCGTTGAAATGATCGATGATCTGGTTGTATAAGGGCGCTGCAAAGCTATATGTTGATCCGATGGCTGCTTTTGCCCCAAGAACGAGCCCAATGATTAGACTTTCATCGTTCCCATGCATGATCTCATATTTGCCACCATTATAATCCATGCTTGCTTTCAGGTCTGCTGGATCCACCTTTGAAAACTTTATACCCGCGAGATTGGGGATTTGTTTACCTGCAAGTTCCAGGAAATCCCTCATGGAAAAATCAACACCGCTCATCTGTGGAATGTGATAGTAATAATAGGGTAAATCCGCCGCGAAATTAGCCTCCTTGGCACAATGGTCTACAAGTCCATGCAGCGAGGAAGGTTTGAAGAAGATTGGGGCCATGGTTCCAAAAGCAGCCCCACCGATATCGTGGGCATGCCTTGCAAGTTTCTCGCATTCCTTGATGCTCGCGTGCCCAACGTGTAACATGATGGAAAATGAATTGCTGCTTTCTCTCATCCAGGCTTCAGCGATCTCCTTGCGTTCCTCAACGGTGAGGGAATGGGATTCACCCGATGTTCCATTCACGAAGACTCCGACCACCCCGTTTTCCTTAAGCAAGGAGGCGTAGGCACTAACCAAGCTACAATCAACATCCCCCTCCTTATTGAATGGTGCAAAAGGTGCGGCAACCAAGCCGTGAAGGCGTAACGGTTTCATGGGCTGGCTAGTCATTCCTCCAAGATAAACCCGTCCACGAAATGAGATCCACCTATCAGGCTTGCTTGAAAACGTACCAGGTGCGATCTTTAGCCTCGATGGCTATCTCGAGCCACAAGCGCCTTGCTTCATCAAGTTCCCGAACCATGCATTCACCTTTTTCATTCACTATGCAAACATTGCCGGACAACCCAGCATAATACAATGGTATCTCTATGGTGCTGGTTGCCCTTGCTGATGTCGGATTGAACACGGCTAGGAAAGCTTTTTCCTCAAGGCGGGAATTCACGTGCAAGATGCAATCCAAGTTGCGGCCATCCGGACGACGCAAGTGAATGATCTCGCTATCCAAGATGTCCCGGTGGTGCTTGTAGAGTTGAACCCACTTTTCCACAACTTTCTTAACCGTGGGCGAATCAAAAAGCCGTTTTCCCCGATAGCAGGATTGCACGCCGGAAAGGAAATTTTGCGCAAGATGAGCTTCATACCATTCAACATGCTCAGATAAGGGCTCTAACGTTGATGCCTTCCAATTACCAACCCGATGATACACCGATAATGGCGTGAGCATCCATCCCATGGTGGGCAATTTTTCCCACGTGCCATCATGAATGTTCTGGCGGGCGAGAAGGACTTGGCGCTCCCTTGGCAGGGACCAGTTCACCTCCTTGTATCCCATGCCAGTTTTTGACCCCCCCGAGAGAAAATACCAGTCTGGCTGGTTCACGTAGATGCCTCGTTCCCGGCACCAGCGATACAAGCCAGCTTGTGCCTGCCATTGGTTCCATTGTGAATCGTGCAAACCTGAATGCCCAGGATGATCTGAGGAAATGCATGTATCTCCTGGATAGGGTCCATCGTGCTCCAAGAAGTCGCATCCCGTTTCCTGCAAGAATTTCCTAACCAATCCCAGGTACCTGATGCCCCATGAGGAACAGAGGCACGGGGCACTGCCAAAGGTGGGACGCTCGCCAGCAGGCGGTATCACGTCATCAACGGGACCAACACTCCTGCTGGAAAACAAGGAATAGCCACCGATCTCAATTCCCTTCGAATGCGCGTAATCGAAGAGTTCCTTGTATTCTTCGATATACTCCGGTTCACCAGCCCATTCCATGTTGAGCCCGCTCCCAAAGGAGAGGATAACCATCTCGAACCCGACAGCAGCACATTGATCGATAACCTGGCGCACATTCGCGGGGTCCGCAGTCGTTACATGCATGAAGACTGGATTCTCCGTGACCCAAGGAGCGATCATCCTGTACATCCTACACTTTGCAAGCGCACGCCGCTGCCGATCCCAATCATCATGCACCAGCTCGTAAGTCCTGAAGGTGTGAAAACTGTCACCAGGCTGCAACTCGCGACCAGGGCCGATGGGAGGCTTGCTCTCAAGGAGTACCTTGGAATCGCCGTGATACGCCACCTGAGATGTGTACAAGGGATCCACATCCCAACACGTGGTTACATTACCCACCTCAGGAGACATGGCGGAGAAGATATAATCGCTCTCGACATGGATCATCCGTGGCACTCTTGCAATTGTGGCGTCACCTTGCGGGACACTTGTTGATTCCACGATCGCCAAGATCTCGCTAGTGAAAGAATCAATGATGAAGGGCCCACTCCCGTTGTTATTGATTACCAACCACTTGGAGAGCAAAGGAATGTCATCATGCAACTCGTAATGCACCTCGATATCAAGCCCAGGTATTGAATCACGGTTATAATTAAAAACCAGCTCGATTCCCCGAGGTGGCCATGCCAATCCAGGTGCATGATGACGCACTTTCTTCCATTTTAATCGTTCCTTGATCGAGTTAGTGGAAAAGCCATAAAGGTGGAATGCACCGGGATCAGCAGTTAAGTATGGTATCCATTTCCGCAGCAGGTAGCCATGTTCTTGCAACCCACGCAAGCCACCGATGGTATAGCAGGTGCCATTAACGGAGATCATGGCTTCAGGGCGAATGGACCGGATGAGAGATTCTCCCCTGGTCACGTTTTGGTATTCAATGGTGGCACCATCAGGATACAAGGAGAAATGGCGCCTGATGAGACCATTATCGAGTACCATCTCTCCTTTCAATTTTCCCTTGAACGCTCCTGCTTCCCATTGTCCTCCATCATGAATTAGCCAGTCCAAGCCCATGTTGACTACCTCCCTGTCGGGGAGATCGTCTAAATCATTCCAAGCCAGTTGCAGGTCCATGGTCCGGGGACCACATGTTCCATGGCTTTTCAAACTTGGTTCACCAAGTACCGTTTGATTTGTACCTTCTTGGGATGATTGATCAGACAACGACGTGATCCAGTCGAGTGAATACAACTTCCTTCTGGCACATCTCATCCAAAACTCGTTCCACGATGCCCTCTGGTGCACCTACTGGTTTTGCAAGATCGATAACGTAGATCACATCAAAACCAGCATCAATGGCATCGATGGCAGTATTATAAACGCAATAATCGAGTGCCAACCCGCACGTGAACACGCGCTGAACCTTCAGCTCCTTCAACATACCCTGCAAGCCAGTAGGGGTGCGCTTGTCGTTTTCCAAGAAAGCAGAATAAGAATCAATTGACGGGCGAAATCCCTTCCTGAGGATAGCCGTAGCTTTATCAAGAGCCATGGCTTGGTGTATCTCTGCTCCTTTCGTTCCCTGCACGCAATGATCTGGCCACAGGATGGGACCGATGCGACCTGAAGGATCATCCACCGGATCGTGAGGTTGCTTTCCCTCATGCTGGCTTGCAAAAGACGCATGGTTTGGCGGGTGCCAATCCTGTGTGAATACCACGGGAAGTATGTTGTCGTGAAACCCGGCGATTAACCTGTTTATCCCGCTGACGATCGTGTCGCCACCCGCAACTGCTAAAGCCCCCCCGGGAAGGAAATCGTACTGCATGTCTATCACGAGGAGTGCATCACTTTCGTGGATCGTCACATCTTCCTTCATTGGAATATCTTGTATCGATTTCATTATCATCATTCACCATATTTTTCTTAAGAATCCTTGAACTACCACGCTCTAGAGGGTGTAGATTCTACCTTCATCCATCACCGTGGTCTTGTTGACCCGTCTTTCACGATCTCCAGGAAAGTAACTTCCCGCGGTTCCCGCGGCAGATATATTGATGATGGTGACGCTTCGTTCTTTTCGAAGGATTCGTTTTCCCTCGCCATCCAATCTTCCAGCCAGTGGTTCCATATCCACCACTTGCAACCAAGTGTCTTGGCGAGCAATTCTTCTCGCGCCACGGTCGGGTAGACCCGCACCTTCACGGCGTGGTCGACAATCAATGCTCTAGTCATCAAATCCATCACTTAAAAAGGGAGGGAAATCATCGAATTTGTACAGAAGGCGAAATTCATCCCGCCCCTATATTAACTAACTAAACTAAAGGGGCGGGTTTTCTTTCGCGAGACTGGTAAAATTAATCTTGCGGGTTGGTATTTGTAAGGTAGAGCTGAAGGTAAATGCAAGGTTACACCAAAAATCGGGGCCTATTCACGGATTTATACCAACTCACGATGAGCCAAGGTTACCATGCGTTGGAAATGGAGGAAAAGGAAGCCACATTCGACTTGTTTTTCAGGAATAACCCATTCAATGGTGGATATGCCATCGCGTGTGGTATCAAGACTGCACTCGAATACCTCGTGAACATGAAGTTCACCAGGGAAGACATCGAGTACCTGCAAGAACAAGACATGTTTTCCGATGAATTCCTTTCTTACCTGGAAGGATTCTCCTTTACTGGTACAGTGAAGGGTATCGTGGATGGAACAGTGATCTTTCCATTTTCTCCAATCTTGAGGATTACAGCCCCAATCATTGAAGCGCAGTTGGTTGAAACTGCGTTGTTGAATATCATTAATTATTCTACCTTGATAGCGACCAAAGCCGCAAGGATCACAGAGGCTTCCCGAGGGGGGAATGTGATAGAGTTTGGATTGCGACGTGCGCAAGGTGATGCCGCATACCTTGGAACTTATGCTGCCTTGGTCGGGGGATGCACCGGTACATCATTCGTGGACGGGGGTAGGCAATGGAAGGTGCCAATCGTGGGAACGCATGCTCACTCGTGGGTCCAGATGTTCCCTTCAGAGCTTGAGGCTTTCAGGGCATATGCCAAGGTTTTTCCCGATAAATGCGTCCTCCTGGTGGATACTTACGATACGCTTGAATCAGGAGTGCCGAACGCCATAACCGTTGCAAGGGAGCTTAAAGAGCGTGGCAAAAAATTGGTTGGTATCCGTATCGATTCTGGTGACTTGGCATACCTTTCAGTGCGAGCATACAAGCAATTAAAAGATGCGGGATTCGGGGATGCCAGTATCGTGCTCTCAAATAACCTGAATGAAACGGTGATAGACAATCTCACCCGGCAGATCACGGAAGGCACAGGTAGCACCCACGAGGATGAGAACCTACGTGAAGAAACCATCAAGCACCTGCTCTATGGAGTTGGCACGAAACTCATCACGGGAGGTAAGCAAGCCGCTCTCGGTGGAGTCTATAAACTGGTTGCCGTTGATGGCAAGCCAAAAATCAAGATTAGCGAGAACGTGATAAAGACCATCAATCCTGGATTGAAAACGGTGCATCGGGTGAAAGGTGAGGATGGATATCTCATCGCTGACGTGCTGGCAATTAAAGGTGAAAGGGCGCCCCTACCTGGCGACATCATATATCATCCCATTGATCCTTACAAAACATACGAGTTGGATGATGGCATCACCACCACCGCCCTTCACGAGGTTCTGGTTGATAAAGGGAAGAACGTGGCGCCATGCAAGGATGAATCATGGCAGGATGCACAAGAAAGATGCAAGCGACACTTGGCAATGGTGCATCCGACAAACCGGCGGTTGCTTAACCCGCATTCCTACAAGGTGAGCCTCACGGCGAAATTATTTGACCTGAAAAAACGGATGATTGAGGAAAAGCAACAAGGTTGATAACCTACCAGTCCTTGCTTTCCTTCTTCTCCTCCGGTTTTCTTGGCCCACCTCTACGGGAGGAATTATGCGCGTGCCAAATGAAGAAAATGTAGCACAAGGCGGCGATGTATGCAGGAAATCCCCGTTTAACACTGGCATAGAGGAACCATTCTTCCTGTTCGAGCTCGAGGGCTTTTTTCATGATGATTCTCGCCCGTTCCACGTGCTCCAAGAACCACCACTGGCTACCTCGGTCAAGGGAGTCCCGTGCATGGTTTAATTCTTCCAATGCCATTTCCCTCT
Organism: Candidatus Bathyarchaeota archaeon; assembly: GCA_014729935.1. Taxonomy (GTDB): domain Archaea; phylum Asgardarchaeota; class Lokiarchaeia; order Sigyniarchaeales; family Sigyniarchaeaceae; genus WJJB01. Next base: position 7,922 of record WJJB01000234.1, read on the forward strand.
CTCGATCGGCTGCAGGATTAAGCAAGTGATTATCACCGAATGTTGCCCCCTCTTGAACCACCCAAGCTATCTCGCTAGTAACCTTCGCCCTCGTGGATGCATTCACCAAGTTAGCAGTGAGATTGATTACTGCCAATGATTCGCTCATGGCATCGACAAAAGATCCTGATTGGTTCAACGTCTCGATATTTGATATCATATTGTCAAGCATGGCAGTGCAATTGGATCCAGTGCTGTTAAACACTGCTCCAGTTGAGATAGCCAGATCCCTGGCAGCCGTGGCCTCCTGCAGGAGGGAGGACGCTTTCGCTGCAGCAGGACCCGTGCTTGTGATGGAAATTGACCCATTCGCGACCAGTTCATTAATATCAAACGAGACGTTTGCACAATCGATTAAATAGTTCACCGCAGGCGTGCCCGACATGTATGAGATCTTGATATCATTCGTGGTAACATTGAGTTTCAAGGAGACATTTCCCACGTGAAGTTTCTGCACGCCGGCGTGTTCTAGGTGTGATGGAATCACCGGATGTATGTTCAGATGCGTGGTGTTTACCGTGATGCCAAGAATTCCCTCGATGAATGCAACTGGAGCCAAGCCACTTTCTGGAAAAGGAACATCAGTACCCACGGCACCGGGTCCCTCCTGTTGTGGCTTCTCCCC
>WJJB01000235.1 GCA_014729935.1 Candidatus Bathyarchaeota archaeon
ATCCGTGGTTCCGGAGATTTCAAGGAAACCGTGGTTCTCTCCGTTCCCGTCGATGCATTGACTGACATCAGGTGGGGAAATCTCCGGTTCCATTTCAATCCTTCGCATCGAGCACATCAAATTCCCCCGTTACTGTTTAGGGCGTGGTAGTTCAATTTTTCCAAAGTACTTTTCCAACATCGTGCACGAAATCACGTGTCGAGGTGACATGTCACGGTGGAAGTCAAGGTTTTGGACAAGAAGGGGATGCAGCATGTCAGGCAAGTTGGAGCCTCGTGCGGTCTTGCATCTGCGGTCATGGCATTGCAACCATGGACGAATCCAAGGGTCAATGCTACTTTCGAAGCTATCATGAACGCCTACTCCTTGGGAACCCGGCTACGAAGATGGCTTAACAAGAATTCAACTCGGTACCAGCTTGCTGCAGCATTGGCGCTCCTCCATGCAATCCGTGATGTAGAGTTCATGGAATACTTGGCATCACGGGATGATTTTTACAATGCGATTTGTGCCGTCGCGAAGGCGGAAGCTGGTGCCAGGATTCGACCTAATAAAACAATCTGGAAAAAAGAACCCAAGCCTCATTGGAAAGGTGATACAGCTCCCATCAAGCCTGCCATCATCAATGATTATGCCCGTTCCATGAAAACCAACGTGGAACTGTCCTTGCTCATGGCTATCTTCGGCAGGTACTTGATCCCATGGGATGGATGTAAAGATGGAACTGGTGCCGTGGTCATGAACCGCGACGTTGAAGTTGGTGATGCTCAAGGTTTCTTCATCAAGCATTTCGACCAGAGCGCGATCTTGTTCAATGGCGGGTTTCATTGGGTTGCCGTGAAACGCTTGGTGCATGATGGCACCACCCTTCTCTCTGTCTCTTGCAAGGATCCAGCATTCTTCCACGGACGCGAAGTGGAAATGCATCCCTGCAAGAGAGGCGGCAGGTTTTATTTCTTCAGGGAAGATGCATCGCTAGTGAAGCGTTCCAAGGGGTTTTTGGGGCTCCATTTTCCACATGATGGCGCTGGAGAGCCCCAAGATGGTTCTTGCACGTGACGAATCACGGTTTGTTCAAGAACTCATCCGTCTTTGATGAGAAACCATGTTTTACTTCTGAAAAGGTCAAGGTGCCAAGCATGTGTCCCCGGTGGTAACCCTCGAAGCGTTGAATGGCTCTCTGGTAGCGATAATCACCATCCTTTATGAGAACATACTGCTTGCAAGTCATGCAGGCGCGCACGTTAGATTCATCCGAAACGGTCGGTATGTGCTTGCTGCTGGGCAGATTTCCCTGTTGGGGCGCTTGTTCCCTTCCAGCGAGTATCTCGTCTACCAGCAATTCTTTCTCGTGTTCCAAGCTAGCCACATCACGTTCCAATTTTGCCACAGCGTCAAGATAGGTTGCCACCATCCTGCTATTCCTTGCTTCTGCTGAAAACAGCTTGCTTTCCAGTTCATCTCTCTGTTGCACGAGTTCTTCTTTCTCCTGCTGCAACCTCTTTTTCACCTGATTCACCCCTTCAAGCTCAACCTTGAATTCATCAAGTTGTCCCTGTAACGTGGATTCGTTTTGCAGGTGAAACTCCACCTTGCCTTTGAGTTCTTCCAGCCGCCCTTCCAGCCTGTTTATGTACTCACCCTTTTTCGTTACCTGTTCTTCAAGCATGGTCGAATTATTCATCGATTGCCCAAGTTGATCTCTCAATTTGCCGATTTGTTTTTCCAGCGATTCGTTTTGCCCCTGCAGGTCGGATATCCTTCCTTCCCTTTTCACAAGTTCTACCTTCAAGCCGAGTAATGCTTCGCCTCTCACCTTGTGCTTCTTTCCTGGTTTATTCTCGATATCCTTCCACGAAATATCTTGCGTTCCCATGGTTGATCATCTTCGGTGATGGTTCCTCGTGGATGTGTCCAAGGCCCGGGGTGATAAATATTACGACAAAACCGTTTCGTGAAATGGATCATTGATTTTTCAAGAAAACCCGCGCCATTAGTTTAGGGCGTAATAGTTCACTTACTTCACTTTCAGTTTCGATCGTTACGATCATGATACGAAAAGCAGATATAATCATGTTTTCGCTCCTATTATGGATGTGCATCTTTCTCATATCACGCTTGGCTTTTCCGGGACCAATGGAACTCCATGAATTCATGATGAATGCCAATCCTGCAATGATAACTCGATTGGTGCCGGCTTGCTATCCCCCGCGCTTGGTGGCATCATGCCCGCTTACGAGTTATCCCGTTCCGGTGATAATTCCATCACTCGTTTCTTGGACAGGCTGCAGGTACACCGAGATTCCAGCACCGGCGGGTTAACCTCTGGCAAGCGGGGCATCAGGTATCCCGTTGGCTTATTTGAAGCAGCCATCAACCGGTACCTTGTTCACACCGGTGATGGTATGTTCACGCCCCTGCAAGATTTCTTGGAAACCCGGGAGGAAATGGCGCTGGGGGCCACGAGAATTTTCCAGCTTGGCACCCGTGCAGCGTTCAGGAGCATTACCCGATCACCAACTTGCTAGATCTCGTCCCGTGAGGCGTGTACTCATGAATCGCACTTGGAGACGCCCGAAATGGCGTTCGTTGGACAACTCGGATTCAAGACTCGCGGGAATAACGAGGGTGGCACATTAGCGAGAAAATAACGCCTGACGGGTTACAAGACGGTCCCACGCCATCGCGATCACGCCACGCGCGCGGCGCTCGTTAGTTAGGCGGGGGGGTAAAGGATCGGATCCTGCCACCAGGCAAAAAAAAATAAAAGAGGGGAGAGGGGGAGGGCGAATATTGAATTGCGAACAATCCTGGGTGCATCTGTACATGATGTTGCGATGGCGCCCGCCTGAGGCGGGTAGCCGTGGCAATAAATTGGGGTTTGATCATGCACTTCCACACTCAGGCCGCAATTAAAAGAATGAGAATACCTGATGGACAGGAATTCCCGATCCTAGGGCCGAAGCCCTATTATACATGGGTCGTTCCATCGATTTAAAGGTTTCGCAAGGCTTCGATGCATGCATGCGAGTCTCGCAACAAGCAGTTTGTTGGTGACGCCCTGATGGGCCAATCATTGCGAATTTCACGAAACCCGTGATTGACACGATCGCCGTCCGCGGTGAAACGGCGCGTTTCGAGGTGCGGGACATGAAACGGGATGGCATCCTGGGCTTTCAGGGTATCAGGCTCGTGGCAAGGTACCGGATTCATGAAATCCTAAACAATTTCCATCAAATTCAAGGAAATGATCAGGTGAGATAGCGATGAGCCGGGTGGCTTGGAAATTCCGGAACGGATAGTCTCTTCCATTTGAATCATGGGTTTCTTGACCACTGTCTTAAGGGTGATTTGTTCAATGAAAGATACCTCCCTGCTGTATGGCATGCGCTCAATTTCACGTTAATAGGTACGACCTTGAACTACCACGCTCTAAACTGAAGGGGCGGGTTCTCTTTCGCAAAATGGATAAACGTTGAGGTGCAAGCTATCCCATGCGCGAGAAAGGTTTTGATAACGAACACTACCTCAAGGAGCAATCCAAGTTCATCTTGGACCGGGCAGCCACGTTCGGAAGCCGGCTATACTTGGAGTTCGGTGGAAAGTTGATCTTCGATTTACATGCCTCCCGGGTACTTCCCGGGTTTGATCCGAACGTGAAGATCAAGCTCTTGCAGCGATTGAAGGACAGTGCTGATATCATCATAGCGGTGTACGCGGGAGATATCGAGCGGAAGAAGATACGCGCAGATTTTGGCATCAGTTACGATGCAGACGTGCTCAAGCTCATCGATGACTTGAGAGCCTGGGATCTCGAAACCCGTGCCGTGGTGATCACCCGCTACGAGGCGCAACCCGTGGTGAAGCAATTCAAGAACAAGCTTGCCCGGCGTGGGATAAAGGTGTACACCCATGATGCGATCAAGGGATATCCCACGAATCTGGACTTGGTCATCAGTGACGAGGGTTACGGTTCGAACCCCTACATTGATGTGTCGAAACGCATAGTTGTTGTGACCGCCCCGGGACCAAATAGCGGGAAGATGGCAACGTGCTTGTCCCAGCTCTATCATGAGCACGAGCAGGGACTTGATGCCGGCTATGCCAAATTCGAAACCTTTCCCATATGGAACCTGCCACTGAAGCATCCGGTCAATATTGCCTACGAGTCAGCAACTGCGGATCTCGGTGATTATAACCAGGTGGACCCATTCCATCTCGATGCGTATGGAAAGATCTCTATCAATTACAACCGGGACGTGGAAGCCTTCCCGCTCTTGAAGCGGATCTTGGAGCGCATCTCGGGTGGCACGGGGGAGAGCATGTATAAGAGCCCGACAGACATGGGCGTGAACCGGGCTGGGTTTGCCATCATGAATGATAGTATCTGCCAGGTGGCTGCCAAGCAGGAGATCATCCGGCGATACCTGCGCTATTCCTGTGAGCACGCGATGGGCGTTGCCTCATCCAAGACCGTGGAGCGTGCCAAGCTCCTCATGGAGGAACTTGGGTTGAAGGTGAAGGATAGGCGTGTCGTGATCCCTGCCCGGGAAGCCGCGGAAAAGGCAAGGGTAGCTGGAAAGGGGCATGATGGTATTTCGTGTGGTGCATCCATTCAACTCCTCGACGGGAAGGGAACAATCATCACCGGGAAGAATTCTCCCGTGATGCATGCCACGTCCGCGTTGATCCTGAACGCCATCAAGTTCCTCGCAGGTATTCCTGATGAAATTGACTTGATCTCGCCAAACATCATTGGTTCCATCACCAGCATGAAGCGAGACATCCTCAATAGCAGGAATGCAAGCATGAGCTTGGATGAAGCCTTGATCGCACTGAGCATATCCGCGACAACCAATCCAACAGCAAAGGTTGCCTTGGAGAAATTAAATGGCTTGAAAGGGAGCGAGATTCACATGACCCACATTCCAACGCCAGGCGACGAGGCAGGATTGCGAAGGCTTGGCGTGAACGTGACAAGCGACCCGAATTTTTCAAGCAGGCAATTGTACATCGGATGAGTTTACGACTTCAACTTCTGAAATTGATCTCCCTCCCATACAATTAAATGCAAGTAAAGGAAGGATTCTTCATCATGGTGAAGCATCCGAAATACCAAGCGATGGATGACGCCAGGCAAGAGGCAATCCCACGGCTGTTCGCGGAGATTTGTGGCAATCGCCAGGATCTTTCCTTGGAACGCGTGGAACCCGTGGTAGCGGTTGATCCAAAGCCCGGTCCCATTCCCCGTCCCATCTTTCACGTGAAGCAGGCAGGGAGGGATGATAACCTTGCCGTGATCCACCCAAATGGTTATGCCGAGTGTTTTGATGATAGTTTCAAGGATTCATTCGAAAAGATGGTGCAGGAGCTTGAGGATATTGCCAAGCAAGCGTTGCGCGATTTCAATGGACATTGAACTGGATTGCATCTTTCGTGAAAGCAGATAAATCCAGTGATGGAAATAGAAAAAAATTGGAAGGTGGTGCAGGGGCTCGAAAAAGAATCTTCCACGTTACCGGGATTGCTTATGCCCAGCTCCCGATGGGTCCACGTGGTTTCCCCCGGATTCCTTTGTTCCCTTGCCCTTGGAACCTTTCTTTCCCTTTCCGTCGCCCGTGTCCTTTTCCTCCCGGATGAACATTTTTTCCACGAGGAACGTGGTCTTGGTGGTGAACTTGTTTTGCATGCCTTCCTTCCATGATTTGCTGTCCTTATCGTAAAAGAGCAGTTCAAAATCTTGGATGAATGCCTTCATCTTCTCCTTGATGAATGATGACTCGATCCGGGAGATGATGACAACCGTGACGAACTCGCCCTTGTGATACAGGATCTTCGAGTTGAAATATTCTTGGACGATGGTGGCTTCCTTGCCCTTGGACATCTTGATAACTTGCGTTGCGATGTTCTTCTTGAGCAATGAGAATATCTCGGGTACGAGCACATCTTCGCCAGAGAGTGCCTGCTCGTGGATCGGTTCAGTGGTTCCGTTTAGGAAGACAAGCATATGTATCAAGTTATTGCGCCAGTCGTCAAGGTATGAAACCGCAAAGGGCTGGATGGGTGCATGGCATGACCAGCATCTATCATTGTTATTGTATAGCGCTTGTGCACATTTCGTGCAATAGATACTCCCGCAGGTGGGGCACACGTAAGTCAAGCCATCGGTGATGGGTCCTTTATGCACCGTGCATGTCTTCACGTCCTCGAATTTCACCATGCGTCGCTTGATGATCTTTGGCCGCAGGTAGGTGAAGTAGGCGATCAGGAACAGTGCAAGGAAAAGTCCGCCGATGACGAGGGCCGTGATGAGAATGGATTTCGGCCCCGTGGTTTTTTGCTGTATGGAAAGGGTCAGATCGATCGTGCTTACCTCGCGATCATCGCTATAATAGGCTTGAATCTCGATGACGTGGATGCCCGAGGATCTGGGCAGGTCAATGGTAACGCTATAACTGCCATTACCCTCATCCTGGAGAAAATCGAATCCTCCAATCCAGGTATACGATACGTTCGCACCAATCACCGGCGTTCCATCAGGCATGTGCAGGTTCACCATGATGAGTGCATTGCCACCAGGCGTTCCACTTATGATACCCCCGGGTGCTACCGGTGTTAAATTCATGGGCATTGGTAGGACGTCGATGACGACATTAAACGTGGTACCGATGTAATCATCACCCTCGAGCTCGAATCCAAGCAGGTGCTTCCCGATGGACAGCAAGCTGGCGTTAAACCGGATGGAATGCATGGTTCCCGCTGAATCGTTGATGAAGGAGATTATCACGGGAGGTAATTGGAGTGCAATCTCGCTAATATGTATGGGAGAGCCAGTTGCTTGATCTACCCCCTGGATCTCTACATGGATCACCTCGTCTAGCACGTAACTAACCGCGGATAAGCCATCCCAGGTGGTTCCGTTGAATCGAGCAGTTGCATTGATCCCGCGTCGTTCCACGTAGATAATGAACGAGAAGAAAGCCGAGGAATAATTCGCTGCACTGGCTTCCAAGGAAAGGGAATGGAAGCCGGCGCCTAGATCCCCCGATGCAAGCTCGCTCTCGTGCGTGGTGCCATTGAATCCCATGGCGACGGGAATGCCGCCGTCGATCGCAAGTAATACCGTTGCACCAGTGACTGCCGAGCCGGTGGTAGCATCCTGCAGGGAAACACCAATGGAAACATTTTGTCCCACGGTCGTGTCGATCCTGCTATTTAAAACCACGGCGGAGGCATTTACCGAAACGTTGATTTCCAGCTGCAGCGGGATGATATTGATGAGGAACACGAAGGATACTGTTTCATAATACCCCGCACTCGAATTGATGGATAGCACGTGGATCCCTGTAGAGAAGTTACCATTCGAGATATTTGCCGTGTAATTTCCATCTTGCAGGAGGAAACTGCCCACCGGCCCCCCGGATACATTGTAATCGATGTCCAGCATTGGCACCGACCCGTTCACCTGATCCTGAAGGGAGAGGTTCATGATCATGCTTTGCTTGGTGTTGAAGGAAAACCCTGATTCTCCCGTTATGTTTACATCGTTAAGGAACACGGTTGCATTGACAGGGCGAAGGGAGAGGGCGAAGGACAAGTATGCGCTATCGGTCGCGATGTACCACGGTGATGCTGAATCATTTTCCGCGTGCATGTAAATATTCTTGATACCGGGAGAGTTGAACGGGGTTCCCGATCCCGTGCGAATGGAAAGGCTGAACGTTCCATCCGGAAGCGGAGTAATGGAGTAATTGGATGGATGGATTGGTTGCGTGAAGCTGGCATCCAAGTAAAGCGATATTGTCGCATCGGTGTAGTTGAGCGTCCCCGGGTACCCAGGATGATAATAAAGCACGTGCACCGGGCCGATATCATCCGGCATGTAGCCACTTAACGAGCTATTCACGATCTCTAGCTCTGAAGCTCGCTCCCGCAATTCCAACGTTCCATTCAATATTGCAGGGGCATGGTTAGCCTTCCCGATGCCAATTGACATGGATCGCTTAGCAGGGACCAACCACGTGGTGTCCAAGATTATCGAGTAGTTCCCGTTGGAATGATCGACTAACGTGTAGTTCCCGCTTTCAATCACGCCGATCCCGGCTAAAGTGACATTGATACTCGCTCCTGGTACAGGAAGATCATTGGTTGCGTCATGGTAATGGAACGAGATGTTGGCGGGGAACCCGTGTTCAACAAGGTAGAATGATTCGAATCCCTCGGTATAGGTGGTAATGGGTTGCACGATGAGGACGAATTGCTTTCCGAACGCCTCGTGGATGATTCCCGACCCTTCAATGGTAATGACGAAGGTTCCCTCGGACAAGTTACCATGATCGACGATTGTAGAGAAAGTATCACCGACTAGCCCGAAATTTCCTGAATGCCCGTTGGTGATGTTGAAATCCACCTGGTACCCCGTTACGGGAGATCCAGTTTCATTGTCCACGATGGTGACGTTGAATTCGAGATCATTTTGAAGGCCAGTGGAAATGGTATTGAGACTCGTGTAATTAGTACCATTGTAGAAAATGTTGAAGATGATGGTGCGCTTGTCCAATGCCATGGAAAGCGTTATCGTTCCGTTATCCACTTGATAAGGAGAACTACTTCCATTAGTGGCAAGCACGTACAGGGTCTTCAATCCAGGGGTATCTAATACCGTACCGATTCCCGTTTCCAAGGTAATGGTGTATTGACCATCGCCAACATTGGTAACCGTGTAATTCGCCGGATCGATGGGATCCTGCATGGTTGCATCCGTGTATAGCGAGATGCTTGCTCCACTATACCTGATGGTTCCAGGGTAATCTGGATGCTGAAAGGTGATGATATATGGGCCGACTGGATCCCCCAAATTTCCCTGCAAGGTTCCATTTGATACCAGCAATCTGGATTTCCTGGGAGATATGTCGAAGGTACCTTCCAAGGTTATATCTTCGTGAAACGCCTTGAAGGCGGTAATGGTGAAAGGTTGCGATCCTGTATCCAAGCCGGTCGAATTCACGATGATATCGTAGCTTCCGTTGCCGTGATCCAAGAGTTGGTATTCCTGCAATTCGAAGGACACGTTCACCGAAGCCCCCGTGATTCCCGTGTTTCTCGAAGCATCCTCGTAATAAAACGGGATAGTCGCGTTGAATCCGTGTTCCAAGGCATGGTAACTGCTAAAGCTAGTGATCCGTGTTTCAACGCGCAATTTCAAGTGCAGCATCATGGTGGCATTCTCGTATCCTTGCTTTGTCGCATTGATTTCGATCTGGTACATGCCTTCCTGCAATCCCGCAGTATCCAGCGAGTAATCATATATGCCAGCGCCAGATTCCACCAGTGAAAAATCAACGGTTGGGGAGCTATTCAATCTTCCCAATACCGTTGCACCTGGTATCAGGTTCTCCGTGAAGGAATCATTGTACGCGACGCGCAGCGGGACAATGGATTCCACGTTCTGCACGGTACCATTATCTAACTTCGCGTCAGAGGGGTACAGCAAGTTTAGAAGGGACGAGTGCTTGCTACAAATTGAAAAATTCACGAATCCCACTTCTGTACCATTTTCCCACGCGATGTACCCGTGGTATATCCCCCCCGTCGTGTTGGTGCTTGCAAATTCAACAGGATTGAAGGTGATATTATTTGTTTCCACCAAGGAAAAGGTATCGATGTACCAGCTTGTGCCAGCAGGTGTGAATACTTCCAAGATCACGCTTCCACTCGGTACGGATACTGTTCCATTGAAATTCGTGGAAAGGAACACCTGTTGCGAGTCATTGACCGTTAAATTCGCAAACCACGTGGTATTATCCGGTGAGAAACGAGTGGTATTGATGAAGTTGCTGGATCTTGCTGTTACCTTGTGCCACCCCGGGGCACCGGTGGAGAACCAAAAGGAACCATCACCCGTGGATCCATTCACGTACGCTTGTGTTCCACCGCTTGGGGTGAGCACCTCCACGATCTCCCACGTATCAGGGATTTCCACAGTCAAGTTGTACCCAGAGTAACCTGCTGGCAGGTACACGTTCTCGTAAAAAGACCAGTACACGTCACCCCAGGCATCAACGGTGGATAAAGTGCCTTCATGGGAAATATCTTGGATTCTCGTGGAGTTAAAAATGGTTTCAACCTCCATAACGCTTGTCACGTCGAATTCCAAGTGTCCTGCATCGGTGGTGAAGGTTAAGTTTAGGGGGTTGATGGTCCAAGTTCCGCTCTCCGCGAATGTTGCATCGCCCCATTTACTTCCAGTGCCATCTTGAATTGGGTTCCCGTTTACTTGCAGGTTGATTCCTGGTTGGGTGGCATTTGCAAGCGTGGTCAAGACAAGCTTGATATCATCCACCACGAGCAATTGTCTCTCCCGGTGCTCGAAGCCGGAAAATAACACGGATTCATCGTAATCGTATCGCAAACCAACCGAAAGCTTGATTTCCGAACCAGAACCAATGGCATCGAATAAGTTCGTGGTGTTTTCCCATAATGCCATCCATATTTTCCCAGTTGACTGCCATTGCCGCATTGCCTGGCTGATGGCAGAAAAACCCCTGGTATACACGACGGTGTCATTGATGGCGACGAAGAGTTGTAAATCACCCGTTGGTAATACCTTGTCTCCATAATAATCAAGCTCGATGTAACCATCGAGCACCTTCCCACGGGAGATGGGTATGGTTTGGTAGAATTCCACCCTATCAGAAGGCTCGTATGAAAAAACATCCCAACCGTATCCCCCGCCAGTTGTTTCATTCACGGCTTGGAGTTCCAATGCAAGGCCGATCTCATCGTCCCGCTCGGCGCCGTAGCCAGAGGCTCGGCCATCGTAAAATTGGTAATTATAATCGAAAACCCAATTGTTTTCTCTTTCCGTGAGATTCAAGGAGGGATAATCCACCCATTCTACATGATCGATACGATATCCTGGATTGTATGGGATCTCACCCCGTCTTGTGTTGTCCGAAATATAGGTCAAGTTAATGTAGTCCGTCCTGAACCACGGGGTGACCACGTTCTCGTGATACCCGGTGAAGTCCATCAAGTATTGTGATTCATTGTCCAGCAAGACCAAGTAGTCGTATCCCTCTTGGAAATTAACGTGTGAGAAGTTAAGTCGCATGTGGGTGCCGCTGGTTGCATTGATCTTGATTAATTCCGATCCAAGAGGTTGATCATCAAGATAATGGTTCCAATTGATGGTAATATTGTATTGGATGGCTTTGCTTGCAAAATTTGCTTCAGCAACATCGGACCATTGGTACTTGTCGATCTTGTAACCGTAATACTGGATGGTACCATCTGAAGTCAAATTCAAGGTGATCTCGTTCGATTCTATCCATGGCAACCATTCATCCGTGTAATATGACCCACCCGTGTCGTAAGTCAATACGGGATTGGAATCATTATCATAAATCGTGAGATAATCATAGCCACCACCTTCAAGTTCAACAGCTGAGAAATGGGCCCTCATGAATCTCGTTCCTGGTGCTGCAGACGATATAATATCACCAGTTGACCCGTCCAAGTTTGGAGGGTAATCATGTGGGCTCTCCAAAGAAATGTTATATGTTTCATTGACAGGCACAACGAGCACGTGGTCAATGGTGAAAAGATTCTCCAATTCAACATTCCCATTGCTGGTGTAGCCCACGTAGAAAGATGAGTTTTGGAACCAATCAGTGTAGAAATTGGTTTGAGAGCTAGAGATTGAATGGAGGATGTTGAAATCGGCATCATAAAACTCCAAGTCATCCGAGACATGGATGTTGATTTCCTGGAAATGAACCCTCATGGCACGTATGGAATCGTTTGAATAGAACTGATACGAATCAATAAATGCCATGTCCGGGAAATAGGTGCCATTCGGGTAATGGTAATCAACCACCTCTTGATTTATCACGAACGCCGGATTGCTGCCGGGATCCACGATGCTATCGTTATAAGATCCTCCAGTCACCCAATCCCTTGTATCCTTAATCCCGGTAACACTGGTGTTGTACTTGATTCCTTGCCAGTTATTGGCTCCATCCACGAATAAGGAAACATTGGTATTGCTCGTATTGGATATACCCACGCCCGGGCTGCTATCGGTGAAAATTGCTCTTGCAGTCCCTTGCCTGGGAGCGCCTGCACCAAGGTAGGATCCTGTATCTACGGAAATGGCGGACGGATGTGTTTGATGACCATGGTCCATTTTCTTTCCAAGGTCGCGGGAATCCATTGAAGGAAACCGAACCATGATTCCTAAAAAGCAGATGGATGAGATGATAATGGAAATAACGAGTGATTTGTATGAATACGAGCGGGACATGTGCGCATTTCTCCATGCGGTGTGTTCCAAGTTTCAAGTATGAAAAACTACTCATCAAATTTAACCTAATGCCAATAATAGTTAAGTGGTGAGAATGATCTTTCTATTTTACAATTGACTTCCATCACGCAACTCTCTTATCTTGAAAAAGCACGCCCTAAACTAAAGGGCGTGGCTTTCTGGTGGAAAACGGGTAAAGCTCAAGTGCCTTCCGTGCAAGGGCCATAATCATGGAATCAAGAGATGGAACCAAGCCACGACCTTTAGTTCGGTTTAGGTGCTGGTAGTTGACTTGAAATCATTGGTATATAACACGCCCGCATATCCTTCCCCGGGGGGAATTGGTGGCTTGATGTCTCCTGAAGCCACGAGCACCATAATCCTTGATTGATTGCCAATGATGTTCCCTCCTTCGTACTTGTTGAAACCAGGAATCACCTGTTCAAGCAAGAATCCCGAATTGATCATGATCTCTTGCATTTGACGTGTTAGATCGGAATCAACGTGACCGAAGGATACGAAGAGCTTCGAACCCTTTTCATTTCGAAGAGCTGCCGCTATCCTGGAAAAAAATAAGGTGAATCCTGCTAAGGTGTACGGGGGATCGATGAACCCAACATCATGCTGGTACCTGAATTTTAGTGGGAGTGGATTCCTTGCATCGTACTTCAATGCAATGATTGCCGAGGGATCATCACGCAGGTGCTGGTACTTTGCATTGATCCCATCCCTGATCCTTCCATCAATTTCTAGCACTGAAATCGAGAATGGCAAATCATCCTGTTCGTTCAATGGAATGAAATAATCTTGCCTGAATTCTTCCAAGCAGCATGCAATGGACATGAAATCATCATCACCGAGAAACATGATATCGGTTCCATCAAGTGCGTGCCAAGCATGCAACAGCAATAACCGGGATAGCATGGTACCTGGCGTGCATTTTGCTTGATCCAAGGTCACGTCAGCGCTGGGCCTGGTTGCAGCGAGTGTTTCAAGAGCCTTTTTCAAGCCTTGATGCATGCCACGAACATCAATTTCCAAGCCTGTTCCCTTGCACGGGATGCAATCCTGCACGGGTAAAGACCGGATCCCTGCTTGTTGCTCGGTATACATCATGCCACTCTCGGTGAAAAGAATGCCATTCTTATCACGGTAAAGCAAGCCATCGTCGCATAACTTGTTGATGATCAATGAAACGATAGGTGGAGCCATTCTCGTGCTTTTTGCCAAGTTCCGAAGGGACATTTTGCCGTGACGATGGAGCTCGATGATTACCTGCTTGATTCCCGATGCTCCCTCCACCAAGTTGATACGTTTCGCGATGCGCGCAAGATATTCCCTGAACTTGCCGTTCATGAGGGATAAAGGTATGTAGATCCTAAAAAATGCACGAGCTTTGAATACTAAAAAAGGAGAAGAATTCTTGATGCATTAAAGGAATTGGTTGATGAAATTCCAATGATTATCCACGTATTCTTGATAATACTCGATATGCTCTGGTTGGATATGCTTGAATCTTCCTTGCAACTTCAAGTATTCCTCCACCTTGAGGCGCTTGGATGGATCAAGGCAACGCTCGGATTCAGGCGAGAGGAACATCTTGCCATCGATGATTTCAAATAGTGGGAATATACCGCTCTTCACGGCTAATCGGCCCATTTCTATTGATTGGTCGGTTGGAAATCCCCACCCTGGCGGGCAAGGAATCAGCGTGTGGATGTATCGGGTTCCAGTGAAAAGTTTCGCCTTCTTGAATTTTGCATACACGTCTTGGGGGTACGAAGAGCAACTGGTCGCAATATATGGAATGCCATGGGCATGCATGATCATCGGCATGTTCTTCTTGTGCTCCAGTTTCCCGTGTGGCGTGGTGGTCGTGTATGCCATGTAGGGAGTTTGACCGCTTCTCTGGGTTCCCGTGTTGGAATACATCTCGTTATCATAACATGCATAAATGAAATTAGTGTTCCGTTCCGCAGCACCGCTCAAGCCTTGGATACCAATATCCGAGGTCCCTCCATCACCTGCAAAGCCACACACGGTGATTTCATCACCCAATCCTTTCGCTTCAAGGGCTGCAACAATGCCGGAGGCAGAGGCAGCCGTTGTTTCAAAAGTCGTATGGACCACGTTCATCTTCACGGATGTCTTGTGGTACAAGCCATGTAGCACCGTCAGGCAGCTAGCAGGCACGGTGATGATGGTTTTCTTTCCCAAGGCTTTGAGTGCCATGCGGTAGTAGAGACTCATGCTACATCCCGCGCACGATCTATTACCAGGTAGGAGGAATTCCTGCTCGGGAAGATCATCCGGTCGCAATCGTTTCGTTTCAATCATGTCCATCATTTATCAACTCCTAGCCACTTGGTTTCATCAGGCACTTCATTCTTTTCAGCATATTCCATGGCCATCTTTGTACCATGTATCACGTGTTCTGTCTTGAAATCCCTACCACCCAATCCAACGATAAATCCTTGCACGTGAGGTTGATGCTTCCTATTATACAAGGCACTCTTGAGTTCTGCCGATATTGCACCCTCAAGACCGTATGCAACATCCCGGTCGAAAACAACGACTTGCTTGACATTCTTTAAAGCCTCCCTGATTCTAGCCTTCGGGAACGGCCTGAATAATCTGATTGTAAGAACACCTGCCTTGATTCCTTGCTCGCGTAAGTGCGGTATTGCTTTCTTTGCTTGGCTCGATGCCGATCCCATGCCAACAATGGCAATGTCAGCATCCTCCATCTTGTATCCACGGACTACGCCACCGTGGTTGCGCCCGGACAAAGAAGCGAAATCTCGTTCAATATCCTCGAAGACATCAATTGCTTTTTCTATGGTTTTTTGCAACCTGTACCTGAACTCCATGTACCCCGGGAAACCTTCACGGGGATCTGGAAGAGTCACGGGATTCACTCCTACCGGCTCATCGATTTTCTCGTGAAGTTTCAAGTGGGAATTGAAGGATGGTAGGAACGTGTCAACTTCATTCTGGGAGAGAAGCTCGACTGGCATCGTGGTATGGCTGAGTATGTATCCATCGAAGCATACCATGATTGGCAAGAAAATGTTATCATTCTCAGCTACCTTGTATGCTTCCAGGACGGTATCATATATTTCTTGATTATCCTCGCAGAACACTTGCATCCAGCCTGTATCCCGTTGGCTGATTGCATCTTGGTGGTCCGTCCAGACGCTCCACGGTGCAGCCAATGCCCGGGTAACGACGCACATGACCAAGGGTAATCTCGTGCCAGCGGCCCATGCTAGTTGCTCATTCATGTAAGCAAGCCCGTTTGCGGAAGTCGCGGTGAAGACCCTAGCTCCGGTGATGCTTGCACTGATGCAAGATGCCATGGCACTTTGTTCGGATTCAACCCGAATCATGCGGGCGCTCATTTCTCCAGATGCAATGAATTCTGATATTTTTTCAACGACGGGACTTTGAGGGGTGATTGGATACGCGGATACAACATCGACCCGTGCCATTCTGGCGGCATGAGATGCGGCATGGTTTCCCGTGAGTATTTCAACATGCCTTCCGCGTGTCGCCTGTGAATTTGATTCGTGTTTCAATTCCATTCAGGAGCACTCCTTCATTCTTTTTTCATGGTTATTGCCCCGTGGGGGCATTCCGTAGAGCAGATCCCGCATCCCTTGCAATAATCCAAGTTAATCGTTGGTGGTCGGCTCTTAGTGATGGCGACCTCGGGACAAAACATCCAGCAGATGTGACATCTTGCCTTTTCACTCTTGATGAGAATGCATTTCTCCGGGTTGAACACGGGTTTGAAACTACGCCAAGATCCAGTCTTGCCTGCTTCCCCTTCACTTGGAACTTGCACTGCTGCTATTGTTGATTTGGGATCCTTGTAATCTACCATTGTTATTCACGTGAAATCATGATACTTGCAAGCTTTCAAAAGCAATCGTCGCACCCTTGGCATTCAGGGTTGCCTTGCCGTTTCCGCTGAATTTTTCTTTGATGACATCAAGCATCACATCCAAGGGAATATCCTCAAATAATTTGCAAAAGGCCCCAAGGATTGGTGTATTCAAAATAGGGATATTTCCTCCTATCATGAGTCCTATATCAATATCGATTTGAAGGATATCAACGATACCGAGCTTGATGGAAGGATGCACTCCATATTCTTTCCTGAAATCATTGACGGTTCCAGGAGCATTTACTAGCAAGGTACCCCCTTCCTTCAGCGAGGTGATGGGATTTACCGATTTCAAGATGCTATGATCCATGATGACCATGATATCAGGCTCGTCAATCTTGGTTCTATCGAATAACTGGTGGGTTGAAATTCGAGCATAGGCACCAACTGGTGCCCCCCTTCGTTCTGGCCCGAAAACTGGGAATGCCATCACGAACGGGTATTTTCCTGTATTATATGCTGCCTTTACCAGCAGGTTTGATGCGGTGATTCCTCCCTGCCCTCCCCTACCGTGGAAGGCAATTTCCACCAAGGCGCGATCGGCATTCTTGGAAGCCATCTTGATAATTCTCCAGTCTGAATAATTGTTATAGGTAAACGTGAAAATTTTATTAATCTTTCTCATAGGAAAAATTCGGGTGTTGAATTATTATTCGGTATCGTAGCCAAAGGTATATTGGATTTCCCATTCAATCAATTCATCCGTTCCAAGAATTGGAACGGGCGAAAATAGCAAACATGGGGCAAAGTCATTTCAAATTTGACTATAGGAAATCACGAAAAATGCGCATGAAGCTAGAATGAAGGAGGCCGATAGCACGCCCTAAACTAAAGGGACGGGTTTTCTCTCGCTAAAAAGGATAAATTCAATGGGGAATCAATCAGTAGTAGCCATGGACTCTCAAGAACAGGACGTTTTCCAAGATGAGAAGATGATTACCAACTTCTTACTCTCCGGAAAGCCATTGAATTAAGTGGTCCATCGAAACCCATCTTCCGGGGCGTCGGGTTTATTATCAATCAAGGGGTACGTGTTGCCCGAAGATTGGGAACTCACGGGCGTTTCGGCATCCCGTACAAGGAAGCACATGAGGAAATGCGAGAATTGATGGAGCTCAAGCGCAAAAGCCGTAATAGAAACCGGGAAAGTACCACCAAGCAAACTTAATAACGGAAGGCTATTCGGGTTCCGCTTGAAATCCTTCCACGTTCATGGGTGAAACGAATCATGAAAAATAGGATGAAGCACTCCACCTTCGCACCAGGGGGGCAGTTGGTCATGCGCGTGGCAGACGCACTTCGCCAGATGATGATCCGTGAAAACCCACTGGAAAAGATCTTGAAGTATCTCAGAAATCAAGCAGGGAACAAGAAGGAAAGGGCAAAATCTTTCATGTATTTCATGCAAGTAATAAAGCATTACAATCTTCTTGATGCGCTAGTAAGACACGTTACCCGCATAAAAGAAATCTCCTTCCATTCCAACGAAATAGCATGGTTCGTTTGCTTGGTCTTGATTTTTCACGTGAAGCAAGAAGCGATTAGTTCACTCCATGATGCACTTGTCAAAAGGAGATCTGTCGACCACGAGGTTCCACAAATGACACTCGATTTACTTGACGAAATCTTCCCGGTAACACCTTCGTGGCAGTATATACATGAATTGATCCTTTCAGTTAATCTGAAAACTTTTTTGGTTGCATTCCCCCATCCTGATTCATTTGCGTTGCAATTTGCACATCCCACCTTTTTCATCGACAAGATGCTCCAGCTTGTTTCCGAGAAGCGGTTAATACGGTTGATGCAGGAACATCTCGAGGATAGAAGGTTTTTCATACATGCAAGGGATGCTACCTCCCTGAAGGAGCTCATTGCTTGGTTGAACGTGAAGAATTTCACCTATCAACCCGATAGGGACATCCCTCGTCTCCTCCAAGTCTTGAATGAACCTGGATGGAAGCAAGCGATTGCGAGTCATCCGCTCAACTCTTGCGGCAAGATAGCGCTCGTAGACAAGGCTAGCGTGATGGTCGTGGAAATGCTCGATCCAAGAGCTGGAGATACGATCTTGGATTTGTGCGCTGCACCGTTCATGAAGACGTCCATCAGCTTTTGGCATATGGGTCAGCATGGTAGAATCATTGCAAATGACGTGAATTCCTCTCGAATTCAAGCAGCACTTGATGGGATGGCTACCATCCCTCGTCACTCCATCCACTGGCTTAACTCGGACGCTAGGTGCATGTCGAGCTTCTACCGGGGAGGTGAACCAGATAAAATTCTCTTGGATGTACCTTGCACGGGTTCTGGGTCGTTCATGATCCATCCACGATTGAAGTGGG
The DNA here is from genome assembly GCA_014729935.1 of Candidatus Bathyarchaeota archaeon. Lineage (GTDB taxonomy): Archaea > Asgardarchaeota > Lokiarchaeia > Sigyniarchaeales > Sigyniarchaeaceae > WJJB01. Next base: position 18,596 of record WJJB01000235.1, read on the forward strand.
TGCAATCATCAAGGTTTCTCCAGCAGAACGTGGTCCTCCAGCAATCGATCCTGGCAGATGTGATAAAAACCTGCAAGGAGAACCATTGGAAGGAAACCAAGATCCTATATGCCAATTGCTCTTACTATGCAGATGAAGGCGAGGGTGTCATGGATAAGATTATGCCATCCATTGAATTGATCGATTTGCACGATTACCAGATTAATCAAACTCGTGGCCTCAGAGTTTCCAGTGGATGGAAGGGGTTTAAATGCTCTTCGAAGGTCGCACGCACCTTTCCCGACTTGCACGATGGATGCCAAGCATTCTTCATGGCTCTCTTCAAGGTACCTGTTGAAACTCCATGATGATTGAATGATTGACTAGCAGGACTCACATTTCTCACCATAGTTGGATGAGCTAGAAAGGAGTTATTCTCGCCATCAGTTCTCTAGATTCAATCCTAAACTACAAAAATATATATTTAAAAGTAGAAAGTCAAATAAGACAACTATAGCAAGATCAAGTGTATCGTTAGAAACTTGACGAGGGATATTCACATGTTCATGCAGAGTATTTCTGATATTAAGGGTGAAGTGGCTTTTATCGAATGCATTGAGTTGATCATGATGGGAGTTTGCGTTGCCTTCTTTTTCTATTACGGGGCGCAATTCTTTAAACGGTGGCAAAACAAGCAAAATTTCGAAGTGGAACGCAAGCTAAACTTGGGATACACGCTATTTTTCTTGTCCTTGGCATTTGGATATGGTTCTTACGTCTTGGACAGGATCTGGCGGTACATCTGGGACAAACGGTTGTTTTTTGGTGATTATGACACCCTGTACACGTCTATAGCGGGAGAATCCGCCGACAGTGCGTTTTCAAGTGATTATTTCATCGTGATCTTCATAGGCTTGTCCATAGGGTTTATTGTTCTCTCCTATGTGGCAGAAAAATACATCCTCAACAGGGATCGTCCAATCATTTGGATGATATGCATCATCGGCTTAGTCTTCACATCGTTCATCCGCCCCATCGAACGAGCTCTTTTAAAGGTGGCACCAGCTATCGTAGAATACTTGGGATTCCTATCATACGGTATTGTCTTGATCGTCTTCATGCTATTATTCATCTTGTACACGACAATATTAAAAGCATCGCCTAGAAAATCCGATTTATGGAACAGATCAGTAGCGTTCTTGATTGGTATCACAATGATGGTAATTCTCCTCGCTTTTGGTAACAACCAGCTCTCAAAGCTGATTAATGATGGTTGGGGACGAGCGGTGGGATGGTCTGGTCCCCTTCTGACACTGACGGCTTTATTCATCCTGCAATATGGCCTGTCGAAATAACAGAAATTTTGCATGATGATCCAATTCATTTTCTCTCTTTTTCTCGAAATTCTCTCCGTACGACATTGGGAAATGAGTGCCTTCAAGCAGGAAAGGATCCATGGAAATGCCGCGTGGAGAATGGCGACCTCCATTGCCCGGGCCTCATCCTCACGTTCAACGCGTTTGGTTTCACGAAACAACGCGTTGCGCTCGTTCTTGAACCTGCGCACTCGTTGCAGGTCGTAACGGCGATGATTCTCAGGTGTGCGGAAGGAGGGTTTGAATTGCTCCCCTTCCTCCCACCGGCGCAACGTTTTCGTGCACGCGCCAAGGATGCTGGCCGCGATCGAGATGTACACGTGTAAAACCATGGTTATAGTTATTTCCGGCCGGTTTTACACCCATGTGCGGCCTCGTGTCTAAGAATGTCCAAGATTTTTAATTTCTGACTCGACACTCCCGGCCGTGCTCGTCCTTCAGGATGCCTTCGATCTTCCCGGTATCCATATCAAGCCCGATGGACTCCAGCGTGAACGGGAACTGCCCTGTGGAGCGGTTAGACCCCGGCATCGACGCGTGCGAGCGGCTGCCGGACACCATCGGCGGTATGAAAAAATTGAATACGCTGTGGCTCGCCAACAACGAGCTGGCAAGCATTCCCGACACCATCGACGGGTGCACCAAGCTTTCCGATCTCTACATCAATTCGAATAACCTGGACGCACTTCCGGCATCCTTGGCACGGTGCCCGCTTTCCGACTTGAACGTGGCGGGGAACCTGGTCAACATGCACTGGCTCAACTTCAGGAACAATTGCCTGCGGGAACTCCCCGGGGAATTCACCAAGTTAAAACAATTGACGATGCTCCGGCTCGATACAACGAGTTCGACGATTTCCCCGCAGCCGCGTGCAGCCTCCTGAACCTGCGAAATTTGTACCTGCACGGGAACCACATCACGAGCCTGCCCGATGCCATCACGAGGCTGGAACGGGTGGAGTTACTCGAGGTGGATGCCGCCGCCATCGAGGCCCCGTCGCCCCCGGTGGCTCGCTGGCTTTCCATTATCAAGAAAAACCACATCTTGCGGGTCCACGAGGACCGTGCCACGTGACGGGCGTCGTGGAGCCCCCGGAAATGGAAATGGACCAATGGACGGACGGGATTTCATCATGTTCTCTCCAACCTTCAATGAATCATGAACTTGAACCATGGAATGGTTAGCTTCAAGCCATCAACAAGCTGCGTTCGAGGCTTCCAGTTGAGGATATCCCGTGCTTTATCCAGAACTGGGCATCGCCGGGTGGGATCATCCTTTGGAAGGCCGAAAAATCCGATTTCTGAGGAGGAATTGGTCAATTCCTTGATGAGTTTTGCCAGATCGAGTATGGTAGTTTCCAAGTTATTCCCAATATTGATCACCTCGCTCCTGGCTTGAGGTATCTCCGGGTATGCCAACCTGAGTAATCCCTCAATTTGATCACTCACGAAGGTGAAAGAACGGGTTTGCGATCCATCTCCAAAAACGCTGATTGTTTTATCCTGCAATGTCTCTTCTATGAAATTGGCAACGACCCTGCCAAAAAGCGGTCCTCCCCTGATTCGTGGGCCGTACGTGTTAAATATCCTGGCTATCCGGACGGGTATGTTGTATTCAAGCTCGTAGGCTTTAACGAACGCTTCACCCGCGCGTTTTGATTCATCATAGCAACTTCTCGGCCCAACCGGATTCACGTGCCCCCAATAGGATTCAGGAGTGGGAACATGGGCTGGGTCGGGATTCCCATATACTTCTGACGTGCTGGTATAAAAGAATTCTGCATCATACATTCGAGCAATTTCCAAGGCATTCATGGTTCCCAAGGTATTGCTTTTCAAGATCTGGATGGGATGATGCTCGAATTCAAATGGACTCGCTCTGCTTGCCAAATGCATGACAATATCTATGTTTTCTTCAGGATTGAACTCGTGTGAAATGTCATGGTACACGAAGGTGAAATTTGGTTTGTCCAGGAGTCTTTCAATGTTTTCCTTCTTTCCAGATGAGAAGTTATCAATGCAGATGACCTTTCTAGCTTCTTGCTCGACGAGAACTTGGCATATATAACTTCCAAGGAATCCCGCGCCCCCGGTGATGAGAACCTTCCGGCCCTTGTAGGTAATTTTACTCCTTTCCAAGTTTTTCTTGATATCATCAACGATGCAATCAATTATTTCCTGTTCGGATGTGAATTCTTTCAATTTTCTCACGATTTCTTCTTGTTTTTCTATATATCCCGTCCAAGATATCCTCCATACTTAAACTTTGCAAATAACATCTCTTTCGACCATCTACCATGGAGAATTGGGGGAATGTAGGAACTAGAATCGAGATCATCACACTAAATACTTTTTGCCCTCTTGAATTTCGGACATCACCCGAAAATTTCCACCCAATTTCTCTTGAAACAGGTCAGGATGCTCCGTATGAACCGGGAATATCACATCGGGACGTATTTTATGTATCATAGCAATGAGATCTGATCCAGAAGCATGGCCCGAAGCATGAAAGATTTCCATTTGCAAGTTGAATTTCTCTATCCAATTTTCCAAGATCGATTGAGAGATCTCCATCTCCTCGTCAAAAGGTTCGGTTTTCAGGTGAAGAAAGCAGCCACCCGCGGATCTTGGATCCAAGTCTATTAGTTCGTTCAAATCGTAATAATCCAAGTGCACGATGAATTTACCCGGAGAATGATGTATTTCCGGCGCGCGAACGTGTTTTGAGTTTCCATACAGGTCCCGATAGAAGATGTACTCCTTTGTTGTTTTATCCCAGTTACTATCAGGAGAAATGATTTCCTTCTTGAAAATATAATCTCCGTCACTATATAGCATTGATAACTTGCGAGGTTGATATATGCGAATATCCTCGTTTCTCAAGATATTGATTCCCATCAATATTTCCGATTTTCTTATTTTGTGCAGGAGATAGGCAAGCTTTGGTTGTATCACGAGCGTTCTTCCCACCTTCCTTGCAAGCCGGTACACTGTGAGGAATCTAGCGATACTCTTCCATGGGAAGGATGCGAAAATGAAAGCGTTATCTTGTTCGTCACTTGCAGTGAGGAAGCCAAGGGCTCGTTCGTAGACGGATTGCTCACTTTCTCCCTCCTCCGATCGGATTCTCGTCCCTTCCGTGATGAGAACATCATTCATTCCCATCTTTTCCATCATTTCCACGAAATGGAAAGAATTATTGCTTTCTTGTTCAACTCCATGGAACCGGATATCTCCCGTGTAAATAATTGTCTTGCCGCCAGCTTCCACCCTGAAAGCCATGGCTCCTGGTATAGAATGGTCCACTGGAAATCCGGTAACGCTAATATCGCCGAGAATGCGGGATTCCCCTGGATGTACAACATAAATATCTCGCTCGATGCTATTCCTTGCTTTCTTGATGGTGCCAGGAAAATATGACATGTCGCCATATTCTGCAAGAGTGTTTGGATGCAGGTGTAAAAAGTCAATCTTGGACACTTCCCCCATCACTTCAAGCATTTTCTTTGTTAATTCAGACATGAAGGTCGGTATTTGGGGAGCCATGAACTGGAGGTTCCGGACGTGATCGACATGGGCGTGGGTGATGAAGAATCCGTCGATGAAGGGGCACCCATGCTCTTTCAAGTAATCCTCATAACTTTGAAGGGAAGCGTCGTACATGTATTGCACGCTCGAATCCATCGAATCAATGCATAAATCGCGTATCATTGCTTTAGCATAGATACCAGGAATTTTCGGGACGAGATCGAGTGTTAAATAATCTCTTAAATCATTTCCAGTCCGTGGCATCAAGAAATCCTTGTAATATCGCCCCTCCGAGGGAAAATTCATCCCATTATCCAGCATGATGCGGTATTCCCCGTGCTCGATGAGAATGCAGTTCCCACCTACCGACCCGATGCCACCAAAAAAGCTCACGGATGTCACGATGTATTAATTCACGTGAGGCTTAAAAAACATCTCACTTCTCGGGGATATTAAAGTATTCCTTTGAAATCCGGGGAAACAGTTGCAAGTCGTGATGGGGGAAATACAAGGAAAATGCGTATTCACGTTGGAATCG
>WJJB01000024.1 GCA_014729935.1 Candidatus Bathyarchaeota archaeon
GCCCTCCTACCTGCCATGAACCAGTTAATTCGAGAGGGCAAACGAGTTACCGCACTATTCGGTAGCAAGACGAAAAATGAAGTATTTTGTCCAGAATCCGCAATAAGTTGCATCCTGACTGAAGACGGAACTTTGGGGGAGAAAGGAACGGTAGACGAGAAGGTAGTCCAAGCAGTGAAGGATCATGCCATCAAGGAAATATTGGCATGCGGGCCAGAGAAGATGCTGGAACGGGTGTTGGATATGGCGAATGATCTTAGGATCAGGTACCAGGCAAGCGTTGAACGGGTGATGAAATGTTGCGTGGGTATTTGTGGATCCTGCACGGTGGGTGATGAAAACGTGAAAACCACGTGCAAGGATGGCCCTATTTTCACGGGGGAAGAATTACAAGAGTTCCCAAGTTTTGGGAAACATGAATAATCCAACAATCATCATTCCGCGCGGATCATCTCCAAGAACGCGCTGAACCTTGTTTTAATGGACTCGATGGAATTGCCCATGTTCTCGAAGGTGATCACGTTTACTGGAATGGTGCTGGTGTCCTTCCGGCGTAAAATATCCCTAAGTAGGCGGTGACCCGTGCACATGCTTCTGCAACCAAATACCTCGGTAAAGATAATGCCATCTGCATTCATTTCTTCTCCCACTTGAATGATATTATTCACCATTTCCTCATTGGACAGTCCAATACCGTGTTGAAAATGCATGAGGTGCTCGGCGTAATTCCTGATGAGATTCCCCTTGAGCTTCACGGGTTCATAAACGCCATATATTGCCCAATCGGGATAATATATCCTTGCATTCATTTCGTCGGCAAAAGATGCAATTTCTGGTTCAAATCCACCGAACATGGGTGTATAGATGATCTTGAGATGATCACTAGCATCAAATCGCTTTCTTGGTTGATCAATCCTATCATGCATTTCCTGGACAAGTGCTTCAAGGTTTTCGACATAACGCTTCAAGCGGGAATTGTAATCAATGTGGGAGTACACGAGCAATGATTGCAACTCCGAGAAAGTTGCCGGGGAACAGGGAATCATGTCGCCTGGAGCTATCTCGAAATAGATTACCTTCATTAATTCCTTCACCCGATTTGAAAGGGAAAGCACGTCATAAAATTTTTCTATGGAAAACCGCTTTCCGGTAATCTTTTCTTGGAATTCAATGAAAGATTCGATTTCTTCCATCATGAATTCTAACGCGGTGCTGGACGGATCGTACGGCATATCCATGATGAAATTATTATCAACAAAACGATTAATGGTTAATGCCTCGTGGTATGCAAAGAAAACCGAGCACCTGATGTTGATACCAAGGTTAAAATCTAAAAGATTTCCCAGTCTCTTGTACAAGCCGAACAATGCCTTCGCACCATAACAATGGTCGTTCGGCATGCCAAGATCCACCCCTTCCTTCACTGCAGATTCGTATGTTTCATTGAGTTCCAAGATGATATCATTTATCACGCTACCGGCAATATCAAGCACCGTACCCGTGCTATCGATCTGCTTCAAGAATGATAACCCCCTTGCTAGAGTGCCCATGCCAAGGAGATTCCTGGCAGATAATGCCGTCTTGATGAGATTGTACTTGGGTCCCTTATTCAGGCGCGGGATGAAAGCAGGCACGGCACCACCAGCCATGATCAGATCCGGAAACGGGAACGTAAGCCCGCACACCTTACGCATTCCCTTCCTTGCTTTTCGTATTAACTCTGGTCCTGCAAAGAAATCAATAGCCATCTGGAGATAAGCCTTGAAATCGATCGTATCTGCTGCCATGTTTTTTGGAATGTGAGTCACCGTTCTTTCCGTGAATTGGTAATAAGTTCCATGAATGCTTCAATTCTAGTCCTGATTTGCCCGGTGGATCCCGTGGAAAAGTCTCGTTCGAGATCGAGGACGGGGATGCCGTGCATTTCTTGCATGATTTCCTTCAGTTTTGACCTGTGCGTTCCATACACATCGCAAAATTTCAAAACATGACTGATGACGCCATGAATGCGTTTTCCTGGTGATAGAAATGATTGATATTGCATCAATCGTTCGATTCGTGCTTCAAGATGATTTTTCCTTGATTGAACCATGCGCTCTGGGCATAGATCTTCCAAGTAAAAAGCTGCAAGCACCTGAACGGGATCAGAGATATCGCATTCAATCAATTGGTGAATTTCTCCCCGGGTTACCGGTATTCTTGTCAATGTTCTTCCATCGGCGAAATGGAAGTCGAAAAAGCGTATCGGGATTTCAAGACGTTCCAGCAAGTGCATGAATCGATCCCCGTGAAATATTGGTGATCCCGTGAGGATGATATCGGGATGGCTCATTCTAGAATCACGGGTGCCTTCTTGGAAGGATTCCACGGTTGCTTCGAGAAGTCGCTTTTTTTCCTGCCAGGGTGCGAGTTCAATTTCCATGAATTTCATCAATCTTTCCATCCCGGTTACAGGAATCGTGGCGATTTCCCGGTATAGCTCTTGCATCGTGTTATATTCGTCAATGGCATTCCATAACAGCCTTGGCTCGTATTCTTTACCAGAAATGGTTGAAAATACCGATATGATGTCACGAATACCCTTCTGCATCAGGTTGAAACTGGCAGTGGTGATCTTGTACGGCATCCTGAAGGGAATCAACTTGATATTGAAATAAAGCTTCAGGACTTCCATTGAATGGAAATCCCCGCTGCAAAAGTTACTATGGATCAAGTGCGTGATGGCGGGATCCTTGATGTTTTTATCCTTCATTTCCTCGAAGAGACCTATCA
>WJJB01000236.1 GCA_014729935.1 Candidatus Bathyarchaeota archaeon
AAATAATGACAATCCAGTTAATCCGGAAAATCCCGTGCAGCGCGTGATAGAAGTGGATCCTGCAGGAAACATTGTTTGGGAGATAACAGGACTCGCGCAGCCACATGAAGTGCAAGAGCTTCCCAATGGTAATTTGCTCATCGCAGATACCTATTTCGATCGTGTCATTGAGGTTGATTACGACACCAAGGATATTCTCTGGGAATGGAATCCAAAATACATCGATTGGGGTCTCATAAATACAAATTGGAGCGATCCGGACCATTTCTACAACAGCCCGTTTAATTATGACTGGTCCCACATCAACGATGTCAACTTCAAGCAATATCCGATGTGGAATGCGTGTCTGATTTCCATCCGCAACTTTGACCTTGTGGTGGAGGTGAACCATACGGCAGAGCGTGCAAACGAGAATCAAAATGCCAACAATTGGAGTAACATCGTCTGGTATTATGGCGATTATGGTAACTATTCAATGATAAAACACCAGCATAATCCCGAATACTTGAGTAGCGGGAATGTAATGATCGCTGATTCGAACAACGCGAGGGTCATAGAAGTGGATTATGCCACGAAGGAAATTGTTTGGGAGTTTACCGATGATGGTGATGTTGGCTGGTGCCGGGATGCAGATGAAATGGCAAATGGGAATATCTTGATTACTGATGATGATCGAGTGATAGAGGTAAACTACACCACGAAGGAAGTTATCTGGAGTTTCGAGCAAGATTTGGTCTTGCCATATGAGGCAGACGAGCTTCCAGATGGGAACATCCTGATTGGAACGGGTGGTTCTGGATTCGTGTTCGAGGTGGATAAGTCAACCGGAAAAATCTCCTGGCAGTATGGTTTTTCTTTCATCAAGACAGAATTTTACATGAATTGCTTGATGATCTTGGTATTCAACTCGCTGCAGCTCACCATGGTTCTTGCAGGTTTCCAATTTCAATCCCGGAGACTATTCGGGGCCATCCTTTACGGGGTACTTATTGCCTTTGTGCTGTTCCTGCTCATATTCTATGCTGATGTATTGTATTTCTTCAATAGCATTTCCATCTTGGACGATTCCATCTACGTGTAGGTGAAGGAAACGAACAATGTTCCACTTTCCATCCTTTTTCTATAACATGCTCCACACGTGAAGTGAATGCGGGAGACTTCCCATCAAGAAAATCAAACCTAGTACCAGTAGTTTGCCCTTTTGCGAGATCAATCGTCCTCGTCCTGCTCCACCCAAAGGCGGGTGCGCAATTCTATTGCCTTCCCGTCCAGCTCGCAGGGACGTTCGCAGGGGCAAGGGGGTATATAGCTCCATACCTTGAAAGAATCACTCTGGACCAACAGAAATTGCAGCCCATTGATTAGCATGCATTTATCATTAAGATCTGCCAAGGGTCCATCGCATAATACGTGCTTATGAACCTTCTTATTCACGAGCAGGCATAAACCTTCCTTTGGCTTGAAACCAAATATATATTGAACTCTTGGCAGGATGAAATTGGTGGTTATGACCTTTCGCTCGTAAAGAACCAGAATTTGATTAAACTTGAGCGTGAAATTCATGGACTTGTAAAAATCATTTTTCCTATCATCATCTACAACTCGCTTCACGATAAAATCCATGGCTACCGCTTTATCGATTAATGCGATGAAATCCTCGGAAAGCTGCATCCCAGCAGACATGGTATCCGTATTCAGTGCCATCATTCACTCAAATCCTCAAAAGGTGGGATATTGTTATCTATTGGTCCATAGTTCTTTATAATTATTTCTTCACGAACTACCACAATATTACATGGTTCTTGATTTCAACACATGCGGGACAATCATGTGAAGGAGTCGATGCCCAAAAGACATGCATGTTAATGCACTAAACCGCCGAATAAATATTTTTTCCGAAGGTATTATGCATGTATTACAAGCATGCGGGAATTCTTTCCCACGTTGCCATGCTCGTCATGTAATGTCATCACATGCTAATTTTCGGGCCCGCGATACTCTTTAAGCCATGGTTTCACCTTGATACGTAGGCACGAGATCACGTGAAAATTTAATATTTCAAAATAACAATGGGAACTTAAGGATAGATAATCATGGCAGATCAAACGCGATGTGTGGTATGCGGGAGTGTCGTTGGAAAAAGAGATTTCGAATGCGAAACGTGCTCAAGGAGTTACTGCAGGCTTCATGTCGGAACGAACGTGAAGTATACCTGTTCGAGATGTGATGCGACGCACACGCAAGAGATTGCCCTCAAGTTCAACGAACGTTGCCCAACCGTGACTGATTCCACTTGTCCTCGATGCAAATCATCACTTTACTTGGACAAGCAACCAAGCGGCCACCTGTACTTGTCGTGTAGCAAATGCGATTGGGATTCATTCAAGTATCAGCCCATGATCCTCTATCAATCTCAGAACATCGTGTTATCGGAAGCAGCCAAGCGAGGCTTGGTGCAAAAGAACTCTAGAGTTTGCTCGGGACGATTGAAGGAATCTGGCGGAGAGGAATTCTGCCCGCATTGCTTGGTGGATGAAATAAAGGCGCTCAAGACAGCAAGCTTCTCCACGATTGCTGAAATGACGAAGATGGATGCAGATGACGTTCCAGCACTTCTTGAGATGCTTATCCGGGATTTCAAGCTCAACGGAGTGATAGACAAGCATAATAGGCTATTCACCCACGTCCCAACAAACTTCAGGAAGGATTTAAACGAGCAGATAAAGAAAGAGGGCTATATAATCATCGAAGACCTTGCCACGAAGCTTAATATTGATAAAAACCAGGCACTCACGCTCATGTATGACATTATCAGGACAGAGCGAATGCGGGGCACCTTTACCCGGGATAAGAAAAGGTATTACACGAGCATATACATCCAAGGATTCCTGATGGATGTTGCCAAGAATGATGGCGTTATTACAATCGTTGAAGTGGCAAATAGGCTCGATATCCACAAGGAAATAATAAAGGATCACATCGAAACCCTCTTGAAAACCAAGCAAATTGATGCATTTTTCGCTGGAAAGGGGAGCGTCGTGTACACGAGATCCCGGATGCAGGAGCTCATTTTAAATCACGCCAAGGAAACGAAAAAATTCAAGTTAGAATCAGCTGCAAAGAAATTCAACGTGACCATCGAGCTCGTGAGGAGTGCCCTCCACGAACTGGTGAAGAAGGGGATGATACGGGGGATATTCACCCAAAAACGCGAGTACATGACAGATATCGCCCTGAAAGAGGAGATCATCCGCATCGTTCGCGCATACCGAACCATATCACTATCAGATCTTGCCCGGCGTCTTGGTATAACCGAGCGCACGGTTGAAGAGAGTTTAGCATCCTTGATCACCCGGGGAGACATATCGGGGTATATTGACCTGAAAACTCGTGAATTCAAGCTAGAATCCCTTGCTCCCTCCGTGGAAGGACGCACTGGTACTGCATCGACATTGGCATCGAAGGCCGCCGCGGGTCAAGGGGACACGGGGATCCCGAAACACGATGAAAATTTCGTGGAAGTGGTCCGGGAATATGATTACGTTGGCGGCCAAGTTCATTTCAAGATAGCTGTTCGAAATAACTCCAATGCTGCAATTTACGACATCAAGGTGGTGTTAGATTATCCCGACGCATTTCAGATAGAAGAAGAAATGATCAGCGTACCCGTGATTGAACCTGAAAGCAGCCGTGGTATTGATTTCTACTTGGAACCCACGACTTGTGGTAAATCTCACGTGGGAGGGACAGTCATTTACAAGGATTACACGTCCAAGGTCCACACCATTCATGTTCGTGAAAAGGAAATCTGGATCAAATGTCCATTGGTAGTATCCACCATGGATACCCTTGAAGACGTGAATCAAGTTATCAAGTCTCTACCAAGCGATGCTAGGAGTTTTCTCATATCGGATATCGATGCGCGCCTTGCGTACCATGCTGGTTTTAGGGCAGTTTCCCATTTTGACACCAGGTGCGTTGCAGCACCAGAGAAATTAGAGGGGGAGATGTTCGAAGCGGAAGCATTCTTTGCTACCAAGGCCAAAAATGGTGGAAGGATAGTGATCAAGCTCACGGTTTCCGAAAGATCACAAATATTGGAACTCAGGATTTGGTGTGCGGAGGCGGGACAGCTCACTGGACTCCTTGCAAAAATAATTGAATATCTCTTCCAAGAGATCAACATCATCCGCAAGATCAAGGCAGAATCTCGAGAAAAGACCGTCGACTTGATGGCCATTGCTCAGGGTATTACTGTCCTATCCGATTATGTAATGCTCCGTTGGAAGATTAGCGATATTGCTACAAAGCTTGAAGACATTTACGCTCGGGTGATGAAGTTCCTCAAGTCTGATGCAATCATTGACGAAATGGAGCAATGGCTTGAAAAACTTCGTTCCTTGAATGAAGACCTGAATATTGCACCGGAAATGGCGGATGATCTTGGAGATGATATAGAACGCTGGCAGGATGTCATCCAACGAAGCATTTCACCTGCTTAATTCTCTCGCACCACTGGATCAGGTGCGTGGGAACCGTGCCATCCCCCCCACGATAATCCACTCGAATTTTGACACCCTTAATACTCGGATAATAACTAGAAGCTATCTCCCTAACAATCACAATTGTTAAAAGGGATGATGGCGATGTAAAAGCGAGATTGGAGGATTTAATCCGCCACGTTTCGCCAGAATCGCTCGATCTACAAGGTGGTACTCGTGAAGTTGTCCGACAAAAAAGATTTGTTAGAAACATTCGATGAAGTAAACGAGAGGCACTTCCTTAATGCCAGGCTTGAAACCTTGAACAGGATCCGGCAAAACCTGTTGTACAAGATAAGGGAAATAGATGGGAAGATCCATGAGCTACGACGGGAAGACAACATGGAAATTCCACTTGAACCGTGATTACTGCAGGTACAGGGAAGATATCCCCCGTTTGAGCGGTGGTGATTCCCTTTCTTTTCAAGTCTGATCCCAAATATACACATTCACGGTAACGAACGGATGGGGAAGTCTTATTTATCTTGTGAAGGAAAACCCGACCTTTTTTTTAGTTAGGTAGTTGTGGTTCAAACCTCGCTTGGTTGCTTCTTCAGGACGATCACGAGGGATGCACCAACCACGCCCACAATAAGGAAGGCGTACCAGTATCGCTTGATGAAAGCGATGAATCCAGTATCTAATCCATCTTCATTGCATGATCCTTCAGACCACGTGTAACCGGTGTGCGGGTCGTGCAAGGTCACGTTCTCGTCACCCACGAGTTTCCGGAGCAAGAATCCCTCGGCGACCCGTCCTATGCCGCCGATGGATTGCTTGGAAACATGATCGAGATCGTCTTTTGTCGTGTGCCATTCAGGATAATCCAAGTCGATGATGTCAATACTAGGGATACCAAGGGTCTTGAATGGAACGTGATCATCCGTGATACGCCTATACACTGGATTTTGCGGGAAAAAATCGGAATACCCAAGACACTGTCCCAACGCGAAAAATTCAGAGAGTAACGCTTGATCCGAGTTCAACTCTCCATCTATCTTGAGATCATCATCACCAACCATGTCCAGTAGCATGAAGAGCTCGATTGACTGGTTTGCCTCCAAGAATGAATCAAGATCTTGGGCGAATTTAGTGGATCCCTCTATCCACCCGAAGTTTTGCATGCCTCCCGATCCTTGATCTTCCGCATCGAAAAACACCAGCCATGTTTCCTTGCTAATATCGAGGGTTGCATGCATGATCTCGACGATTCTGGCGAGTTCTAGCAAGATAGCCGTGCTTGAACCACCATCATTCGCTGCTGGAACTGGATCATCGCGGAGTTCCGGATCGGGATCGCGATCGGCGCGAGCCCTGGCATCATGATGGCTGGCTACAATGATAATTTCAGAGGCGTCTTGCCCCGCGCCATACTTTCCCAACACATTCCTGCATGGAACACCATTGACTGAGAATTCGTGAAAGCTAGTGTCTGCACCCGTGTCCTCCAGGATTTCGTGAATGTATTCCGCCGTGTCATTTATGCCAGTTGTTCCAGGATATCGAGGATTGAAATCCATGAGGTCCTCCAAGATCATCCAGGTGTTCTCATTGCTGGTTCCAAGGGTATAATCTACCATGGATTGCTTTGGAGAGATATACCCTGAGGAAATGGTGCCTAAAGTGCTTGGAAGGAGCGATGACAGGATAACACCAAACAGCAAGGTGGTACTACGTCTCATTCAGGATAAAGACGTGTTGTTTCGTGAAAAATCTATCGAATTATCTCATGGCAATTCATGCGTTGAGAAGCCCGAATGGATGATACCGGGAAAAAGAGGTGGAAAAAAACGGTTCCATTCCTTGATGTCGTCGAATCCATCATGGTATCCTTGCTGTTGTTCCGTGAAGGATCCAAGGTTGCCCGGCAGTCAGGATAATTGCTACATCCGAGAAATGTCTCGAAATTACCCGAACATTCCACCATGTACCCTTTTTTACATTCATTGCAGTTGGGTGAACCGGTAATGCGTGAACCGTTCATGCATGTAACGATTAATCGTGGAAGTTCTTCATTCCACCGCGATTCCCTGTCGATGTATCGGGAGATAACGTGAGGGCGGATCTCGTCTATGAACATGGATTCAAATTCATCAACGGTGAAGATGTAGAGGTATTGCTTGCTACGGGTCAAGCCTACATGAAACAACTTCCGTTCCTCCTCGATGAATCAAGGTGATTTCATGTGCTTGGCTAAATCCAAGACCGTGGAATCCTGCTTCTCGCACGGAAACCCATGCATTATTCGACAAATTTTTCCAAGCGTTTCCTGAACATTCGCATCACTCCACGATCCTTTTCATATGGATGATCTTTTCCCCCATCACTTTAGATTAGAGTTATCCGGATCCCGCGCGATGAATACCTTGCACGGTTCAATCATCGCGGAGTTTCCATGAGCGGTATTGTTATAAATCATTACCATTGCATTGTATCCATGCGTGCGTTACCGTTCACCATCGTGTATCTTGTTCCGGCATCTGTCGTGATCGGTTATTTGCTCGGGAGCTGGTTCACGTTCCTTACTCCTGTATTCGTGTTCTTGATCGTGCCTTTGCTAGATCATGCCATCGGCGTTGATGCTTCCAACCCTCCAGTTGATGAGGAGAAAAAGCTGGCAAACATGAACAAGTTCAGGTTCATCACCATGATGTCCATGCCAATTGTTGTTGCCATTGTCGCCTGGGGCGCGTGGGTGATTGCAACAGGTGCTTTATCTTGGTTAGAGGGGGTCGGATTCACGATCTCGGTGGGTGTTAATGGTGGCGTTCTGGGTATCAATGCCTCCCACGAGCTCCAGCACCGGGTGAATTTAAAGGTCGAGCCAGCCTTGGCCAGGATCCTACTTCTCTCCGTCCTGTACATGCATTGGTCCATCGAGCACGTGACCCGACACCACCGTTACGTTGCCACCCCGAGGGATCCAGCCACTGCTCCCTTGCACCAAGGATTTTATCGTTTCTGGTTTAGGACAGTCATGGGAGGATTCAAGGGAGCATGGATGTTTGAACGTGGTAGGCATGAAAATTTAGCTCCAGTGAAGCGCCTGTTCAAGAACCGCGTGTTCCTGTATTCCCTCATGGAAATCATGGTCATCACAATGATTTGGCAGGTGTTGGGTTGGCAGTCGGTGCTTTTCCTTGTCATCCAAGCATTTATTGCCGTGAGCTTGTTGGAAGTAATCAATTACATCGAGCATTATGGCTTGGTGCGGAAGACGAAGCCGGATGGAACCTACGATCGTGTTCGTCCAGAGCACTCGTGGAACTCGTCCCACCGTCTCACGAACTACTTCCTCTTCAACTTGCAACGGCATAGCGATCACCATTTCCGCCCAAATCGCCGCTACCAAATACTCAGGCACCAAGATGATGCCCCACAGCTTCCCACGGGATACGCGGGTATGGTTCTCATCGCCCTCGTACCACCGTTATGGAAGCGAATCATGCACGCTCGAATGGACGTTCCCCGTTCACCCGATGCGTGACATGGAAGCATGCGGGTTCATTCGGCTACTTCACCATGTCTCCACTGCGGAACATGAGAGATGTCGAACATGTTGGTTATCAATTATTTAACCGTGGAGCGAATGCAATCATGGCAGCAGGTTAAAAAAGGATTCCCCGATGTTATCGAGTGAGCATCCCGCAATCAATCTCATGGTGGGATCATGGAAACCGCGTGCAACTGGTATACCTGTTATGCAAACCCGGATTTCACGTGAGATGACAGAACACAGTGGATAACAAATGAACATCAGTGCAAGAAACGTGTTAGCTGGCACGGTTAAAAAGGTAACCCATGGAGCGGTGAATAGTGAGATCTCCATTGAATTGGCCGGAGGGCAAGAGATGATCTCCATCATCACCAAGGCATCGGCAGAACGACTCGATCTTTCACCCGGGAAGAGCGTGAATGTTGTCGTCAAGGCATCGAACGTCATGATATCCACGTGACGGGATAACATGCAACTCTAATACACGTGAAGACGCTCCTTCCTGGTGATATTCACTTTTTTCACGAAACAAGGGAATTCTTTCGACCCATCGATCAATGCAGCTATGGAACTACGAAAGTTTCTAAGCTAAACAACATGCACTTACCCGAGCAATCATGAATGGCTTGACCCATTTCCTCACTGGCGTGCTTATCCAAGTGGCCGTGTTCTCCGTTATTTTTGATGTCGTTGGGCGATGCAAACCCCGGGACTCCGAGCACTCCTTGGTTGAAAGCCATGGCCCCGTTTTGCTTGCATGTGCCTTCGTCGCCACTGGGATTCTCGCATTTTTCTCGCATGGCTTCTTGGATTCCATTTCACGTTACACGTACCACGATGGTTCTCCAGACAAATGGGAAACACCGTTTTATGGTCCATGGACCTATGGTATGCTAGCTGCAGCTGGCATATTTGCCTTTTGGATGATCTGGCGAGATACCCGGTTCGTTTTCGGGATGGCATTCGGGTTGTTCTATGACCTGTTGGACCATAACACGTTCAGGGTGATAGAGCACGTGATCCTGCAAAACCTGGTGGACGCCGGCACCATATCCCTTGGTAATACCGACGTGATACCATTCTCATTTCATTCAATTGCCAGGTGGGATGGGGTACTTGATGCCATCGATAATGCAATTGTCGGCCACCCGGTGAACCATAACGAGAATCCACTTGCATCCATAGTGGAAATTATCCTGCTGGTGGGAATGTTCGCTGGATTATTTCTTCTCAATAGGACTCGTGTCATGCCGCCGTCACGTCATGAGCAAACTAAGATTTCAAAAATTCTCGTGTTCCTCATTTTCGCTCTTTGGATATCTGATGACGTGTGGCTTGGCTTGCTCGGTAACGTGCCAGGGGGATTCGGTCCCATCATCTTGATTGGAGCAACTTTTGGAACGATCGGGATTCTACTCGTAGTACTTTTGCACCTGCAGCGAAAAAAACCATCGAGCCGTCTCCCAGTGCATTCTACTTCCAGTGCTTGACCAGCACGATACAAGAACAATGCCATTTACCCGTTTTCCGCCAGAAAGCCACGTCCTTTAGTTTAGCAGTATCGGGGGAACTTGATAATTATCATCGACTACATTTTAACCCGGCTCCGACTAATATCTCGCTTCCCATTTCAAGCTGCCACAAAAGCTAGGGGCATCAAGAATTCCTGCTCCATCGTGTAGCAAAACTCTTTCTTCCTTGTATCCCAACAATTTCGACCCCGAAACATCAACCACGCGTTGTATAACCAGGCACGTAGC